>CAZXRS010000175.1:0-4857 GCA_964642635.1 uncultured Bifidobacterium sp.
GGCTTCGAACTATCAGCTGGCGAATGCGACTGCAGTCACCACGGCAAACATTACGCAAGCTGATCTCGTGGTCAGTGGTGCGATGGCGAATGACCGCATCTATGATGGTTCGCGAGCCATCACGATTAGTAATGCGAGTATCTCTGCATTATCTGGTGATAACGTCGTGCTGTCGGCAGCGAATGCCACGGTCGCTGATAAGAATGTCGGCATGTTTAAGGCAGTCACCACGGCTTATACCTTGTCGGGGTCGGATGCCGGAGATTACCGCCTGATTCAGCCGACTAACCTGAGCGCAAGCATCTCGCAACGCACGGTCGCGCTCAATGGCAGCAGCGGTGTCGATAAAACATATGACGGACGCGATCTGATTACGGGCGGTGCACTCGGCTACGGCAATCTGTCAAATGTCGTGGCCGGCGATAGCCTCGGGCTGTCCGGTGCAGCTGCCTATGATTCGGCTAACGCTGGTGCGCGTTCCGTGCTGCAGGGCACGCTGGCTTTGAACGGTGCTGATGCGCCGAACTATCAGCTGGCCTGGACCAACGGTGGTGGCAATATCAGCAAAGCCGCGCTGACCGTAAGAGCCAATGATGACGCCCGATTCGTTACGCAGTCGGATCTGACGGGTTATGCGGGTGTCAGCTACAGCGGTTTCGTTAACGGTGAATCGTCTGGCGTGCTGAGCGGCTCAGCGAATGTGACGCGAACGAATCTGGCGACGAACGGTGCCGGTGTGTACGGCGGCGTGTTGCAAGCCAGCGGACTCAGCTCGGGTAATTACAACATCAGCTATGTCAATGGTAACTACACCATCACGCCGGCGCAGCAGCTAATGATTACGGTCGCTCCGACCGTGTCGACCTATGGCAATAATGTCGCGTACACCTTGCTCAGCGCACGCTATCTGGATGGGGCGAATGTCATTCATGATCTGACGCTGCCGGTCGCTGCGGCTACGTCCTTCACGCTGACCGATGGTGTGGGCGGTAACGCGAGCTTCTCTCTAGCAGCGGCTAACGCGACCTTCAGCTCAGCCGGTCTGCTACGCGCCGGCAGTTATCAGCTGCGGGCGACGAATGTCACCGAGACCAGTAATAACTTCAGCAATAACCTGACGGTGGTCGGTAATCTGGCCATCAATGCGAAAGCGGTCAATGTGCTGCCGTCGGGTGTTGAGAAAACGTACGATGCCACGACCTCAATGAGCGGTCTCAGTCTTGGACTTTCCGGCCTTGAGTCTGGTGATGTGGTCAATGCGACGGGCGCAGGTGCGTTCTCGCAAGCGAGCGTGAGCCGCTCGGGCAGTGGAAGTGTGTTGTCTGACGTAGTTTATACCTTGAGTGGTCTGTCCCTCGTCGGTAATGATGCCGCGAACTATTACGTGAGTGGTGGCGCGACCCTGACCGGCAGCAACGGTACGATCCGCCCAGCCAATATCACACTGGCCGGTCTCGCGACGGCGGCCAACAAGAAATTTGATGGCAAGACCAACGCGACGGTCAATCTGTCGGGTGTGTCGCTGTCTGGTGTGTTGAATGCTGACGATGTGCGCTTCACCGGCGGCACCGGCGTGTTTGCCAATGCGGTTGCAGGTAAAGGCAAATCTGTTCGTATCAGCGGTTTCGGATTGGATGGTGCAGACGCGGGTAACTATGATTTGCAGACTCAGGAATTGCTGGCGCAGGCAGATATCAATGCGGATGTCGATCTGTCGGTTGCGGCGGTGCGCACGGTGAACTTGCCGACTATACCGGTCGACATGCGTCGTAATCTGATGATGGAGACGGGTTTGAAATTTGAGGCTGTCGACCGTCAGCTGCGCCCGATGGGTGAAGGTGCCGGCAAGCTGTCGGCATCGTCATCGGGACTGCAGTTTGAGCGCGTCGCTGAGGCGCCAACGACGACGGGCGCCGCCACGGCGGGCTCCACATCGACGACCACAGAAAAATCTACTGACAGCGATGCCGCAGCACGAGCAGCTGCGTTGGCGGGTCTCGGTGGTCCGTTGAAGGTGCTGGTGGTGGAGGGCGGTCTGCGCGATGCAGCCTATGTCAATCTGTCGCGTCCGCGACCGGTACGCCGCGTATCCTTGTCGAAGGATGGTAGCTGAGGTGTGATCGCTGTGTTGCGATCAGGAGCTCAGTCAGCGATTTTCTGGCAAAACAATTGATACAGCGGCGCTGAGACTATCCTCAGTTTGCGCGCGTGCGTGGTTGTGAATGCATCGACGGCCATCTTAGGACATTGCAAGGGATCTATACCTGTGGGCAGGTTCTCTGCCCACAGATAATCGTCAAACACGATCATGCCGCCCACGGTCAGCAATTCGAAACCGAGCACGGCGTCGGCGAGCACATCAGCAGCCTGATGCGAGCCATCGATGTACACAAAATCAAATTTTCCCTGCTGACCTGAGGCGATTAGGCCGGATAGCAAGTCGATCGAGCGTCCTTTGTGAATCTGTAGCGCTACCTGACCGGGGTAACGCGACAAGGCGATCTCCATATTTTTCCGGAACTGCTGTTCAACAGCATTCATATTGGCCGGCGCCTCTCGCCCCGGCTGATGCTCGATACCGCCTTGCCAGGTGTCGATGCAATGCAATTCAATCGGATGATGCGGTGCCAGTGTCTCGATAAGAAAGCACGCGCTCGCGCCTTCATAGGAGCCGACTTCGAGAATGCGCTTGGGCGATATCTGCGGCACCATGTTTTCCCAGACGGAGCGGGCAGTGTTGTCGAACCAGGGGGTCGAAAATCGATAGGCGGGCGCAGTCAATTGACTTGTCATATTTATAATTTAACAGGAGCTCCCGGTAATTATAGGCGTATGCTACTAAAGTAGTAGAACTTTTCTTGAGATTGCACTAAAGTAATGCCACTTCTCTAGGCAATTCGCAGCGCATGGCACTCAGCCCGGAAAAATCGACGTCCCGCATTACAGATACCGTGTCCAGACTGTTGGGCGGGATTCTGGTCGTGTGCGGTATCGGTTTGATTGCCGTGTCGATGGATGCTGAGCAGCTGTCCGCGGAAGCGGAGCAGGCATCGGCGCAATCCGGTGCAACTGCAACAGACCCTGTCGCACCGTCGCTGGATCCGGTACGCGCAGGTGCCCAGATTCAACAGTGTGTGGTGACCGCCGCCGGATCCGTACCGTCTCGCTCGGATACGCCGGTACCGCTGCGCCTGTCGCAAACTGCGGCCGACTGGTCGCGATTGCTTTCTCTATCGGTCAACAGCGCCGGTGCCGACCCGGCTCAACTGGTGGCTGCGGTGTGTGGCGCGCTTTCCAGCGCGTCGAAGCAAGCACTGGCCAAGTTGGGGCCAGAGTCTCTGGCTTTATCAACCCTGGAATCGTCAACGGCTGCGGCGGCACGCGCGCGCATTGGTCAGCAGCTGTTAGCAGCGCAGCAGGGACAGGAACGTGCCTGGACTGCTGCGATCGATAGTTACTTGAGTCAGTTGCTGCATCAGCCGGCCGGCATCGTATTTATTGCTGCGTTGATCGTCGTGTTCGCCGGTGTTCTGGTGCTGGCTTTTCGCATGGCGGCGGTGCAGCGCAAGCTCACGCTGATTGATCGCTCGGTGCGTTATGGCAGCCTGTCGGCGCAGAGCAAACAGACCACGCATGCACGTCGCGTACTGGATTCAGCGAAGGCGCTTGCGGAAGAGGGTATTTATGTTGCCGCTGCGGATGTGGAACTGGAAGCGGATCCCAAGATGATTGTGCTGACGGTGGCCAATGCCACTCAGGCGCCGAAACGCGCTACGGCCTACTTCAGTTTCTTTAATGCTGAAGAAGAAAAAGTTGGCGACCATCAGACCTCGCCATTCACTGTGCCACCGGAAGGCATCTATAACCTTCGTACTGCTGTGCCGGCCAATGATGGTTCCTGGATTAAATGGCGTAGCGAGATACGACCGGCATGATGAATCAGCAGCGGCCGAAGGGATTCGCGGACTACCTCGGGCAAATCGTCCACAGGCAACTGGATCATCTTCGCCTTCTGTTTACGGGTAGCGACGAGCTCACACTGGACCGCGCAAATCATTTGCGCGCGCACATGCCGATTTCGCTGTTTGGGAGTCTCGGAACCTCGTGTGTACTGTATTTGTTGGTCTATGACTCCCGCTTCGCTGACACGCTGAGCATCTGGTTGTGGCTGAGCTTTTTTCCCGCCACCGTGCGGCTGGCTTTGATGGTGTTTACCGTGCCAGCTTTCGGTGCCAACCAGTTATTGGCGGCACGCCAATTCCTGCGGTGGTTTGCGATTGCCAGTCTGCTTTCAGGACTGCAATATGGTCTGGGATGGCTGACGGTGGCGCCACTACTGAGCGTTGAGATTCAATATCTGTATTTGCTGGCCGTTATTGCCTTGTTGTTTGGCGGCTTACATGCCTACAGCCCGCATTTCACCAGTTATGTGGCTTATTCCAGTACGGCGATAGGCGGTGCGCTGATTGTTGGTATTTTTGTCGTTCCGCTCAAGATCGCGCATGCAAACTTCCTCATCGTATTGGTGTACGTGTTGTCGACAATGTTTGCGATGGCATTCAGCCTGTTCTTCTCGCAAAATCATGAACTCCTTCGCAAAGAAGAAGCGTTGCTGGGCGAAGTAACGCTTAAACATGCCGAGGCATTGGCAGCGAACTCGGCAAAATCCCGTTTTCTGGCGACTGTCAGCCATGATCTGCGACAGCCCATGCATGCGGTGAGTCTCTATGTGGCGACGATTTCTCGCATGCTGGATCTTGAGCGCGCCAATCTGCCCGGAGCGAGGATGCTGAAGGAGCAGATTGGTCAACTGTCTGATACGGTCAGTTATCTGACGGAGATGTTCGAGGCTTTGCT
>CAZXRS010000176.1:0-4854 GCA_964642635.1 uncultured Bifidobacterium sp.
AGTCGCAACTATGCAATCGTGCAAGCATATGTAGCCCCTGCGCGTACTCATAGTCGGGGTTTAGATTTAATAGATGCTGGAATACGTTTGCAGCAAGTGCGTTTTGCTTGAACTCTGTCAGGATATATCCCTTGTTATTCAGGGATTTTTGGTCCTGTGGTGCGATCGCCAATGCAGCCTCTAGTGTCTTCAATGCGTCGAGCTGGCGATTCATGCTATGTAATAAGGTCGCCTTGTTGTTATAGGCTTCCATGTATTCCGGATTCAGTTCAAGCGCCTTATCGAATGAAGCGAGTGCTTGTTCGTACAGCGCCATTCCCTGCAAGGTCGTGGCCAAAGCGAAATGAGCAATCGGATTGTCGGGGTTAGATTCCACTGCGCGCGTTAACCATGGCAGTGCCTGTTCTGAGCCTCCTTCAGTACTGGCAATCACGCCCAAAGAGTAAAGCGCTACGAAGTCGCCCGGGTGTTGCGCCAGCACCTCACGAAAAACTTGTGCCGCCTCGAGCAGTTTTCCCTGCCCTTGAAGTTGTAGAGCCTTGTTATTGAGTTCTGCTGCAGGTCCTGGTGTGGCCGTGGCCGGCGCTAGCCCTGTCTGCTTTGCTCTGAGGACAATATCCTTGTGGGTTGACGCGCCCACTAGGTCGGGCTGCAACTGCATGGCTTTTTCGATATCACTCAGTGCTTCATCAAACTTCCCTAGTTTGAAACTAATCACTGACCTGGCATGCAGTGCCTGCGCGAAGTTTGGATTTGCTGCGATCGCTCTGTTGGCGTACTTGAGCGCCGCTGTATCGTTTCCGTTGTTGGATTCGATTGCGGCTAAGGAGTACAGCGCAAAGATATTGTCCGGCTGCGATTTGAGCACTTGAAGGAAAAGCGTAGCGGCTTTTTTGGGCTCCCCTTTGTTCTGCAGGTCGAGCGCCTGCGCCAGTTTGACTTGAAGGTTATTGATTGCTGGTTTCACCGCTTTTCCTTCATTGTTTCTGTATATCTTTCGCCTTCGTTGTGGCGGTTGATTTCTTTCAATTTTGCTGCGCAGCCTTCAAAATCGCTCTTTCCGGATTCATTGGTTGGCTTCGAGCATTCCGGCATTGGCCAATATGCCAGCGATACCGCTCATTCCGTCAAGCAGGGATGTGAAATATCCTTGTTGCAATAGAAATTGCTCCTGTTCGATCGCTAATAGCTCAAAAAGTGATCGTCTTCCAAGCGAATACCACTGCACAAAAAAATCTTTACGCACTCGGTCATTCACTTCTAGAAGACCGGTGTACTCGTTAGCGCGTCTCAAGCTTGCGGTAGCCGACTCGTATCTTGCTCTGTAATCGGTATCGATTTGGTTGATGGTTTGATCTATGCGTTCTGCTGCTGCGTTAGCGCGCTCAAATGTTGCGCGTTCCGTGGACTGAAGCACGTTACCGTCGTAGATTGGCATGCTTACACTGACCGTGAAGCTTTGATAGTAGTCATTCGACAACCCAGCGGCAATCGGTGTGTGTGATGCACTTGCCTGTACTTGCGGCTTGCGGGAGGCACTCACCTGGTCTATTTGTTTTTTCGCCGATTCATAGTCGTACTGTGCGGCGCGTACCTGCGGGTTTGTACGAACGGCCGCTCGAATTTTTTCCAGATCAGGTTTCTGCAGAAATCTTGATCCGATGCCGTCACATAGTGCTGATTGGTTTGGGCCGAGTAGCCTTTCTAATCGAGTGCGAAATTCACGGGCATTGCTACGGGCATTCTCACGGGACTGGGTAGCTTGCAAGAGACGCGACCGTGCTTGTACCAGTTCAGCTCGTCGGCCTGAATCAACCTGTGTGATCTGCGTCAGCATATCGACGAGCTTCTGCACCGTTTGCAGGTAATCGTCGGCAGCAAAGAGTAATGCACGCTGCTTGGTGTATTCCAAGCAAGTGCTGATGGTTTCTATAGCCACCTGGTTTGCTTGCTGCTCGTAGCGTGCGGCAGTAGCTTCCCGCGTTGCTTCGCGTGATTTGATGGCGGCATCGATACGGCCGAAATCATAGATGGGCACCGAGGCACTTACGCCGCCGTATAGGCGGCCGTCAGCGCGGTTCGTACTGGCGATCTGGCCGGTATTGGTGGTTGATGCTCCTGTAATAGTTACTTGGGGTAGGCGGGCGCCCTTCGCAGCATTGATATCTTGCGCGGCAGCCTGAACTGAATAATTTGCTTCGCGTAGCAGCGGGCTGAATTCGCGTGCCTTGGCAAGTAGCATGCGCACTTGCGCCGCGGAGCTTGCTTGTCTCTCTTCGCTTTGGAGTGTTTCCAGATTTCGTAAAGCGCGAATTTCTTCGGCGGGCAAGGCTTCGCCATCGGCCTCACCTGCGCTGGCGAGATTCGCCACTCCCATCGCTATGCTAACCAGTGCAATGCCGGTCAGCACTCGCTGGCTAGCGCTCACGGAAAGCCTCCCGGGCTTTGGTCAGTGGTTTTAACAGGTATTGCATGATGGTCTTTTGACCCGTCTTTATCTGCGTCTGGGCTTGCATACCGGGGATGATCTGCATTTCTTTTTGCTTCGGATTTTCCGGATCGACTTCTGCAGCAATCATCACGCGGTAGTAATTCGCGGGCTGTCCTTCGACGGGGCGCGCATCCTCTCTGAAGGTATCCGGGCTGATCAACTCTACTTTACCGTTGAGTTCGCCGTAAATCGACGAGTCGTAAGCAGATAGCTTGATTGATACCGGCAGTCCGATCGATACATGCGACACATCCTTCGGGTCGAGTCGTGCCTCGAATAACAATTTTGCATCTACGGGGACAATGTCGAGAATTGGCGCGCTTGGTGATACAGCGGCGCCTATGGTCGTAAAACGCAGATTCTTTACGATGCCATTGACCGGCGCTCTCAGCGTGGTTCTTTGCAATGTGTCGAGCCTTGCGTTCAGGTTCGGCGCTAACTGCGCTAGTTCGGCTTCCGTCCTGGTCAATTCCGAGTTGGCATCCGCACGGAAGCGATTGATGCGCTCCATGATCTGTTGACTCAGGTCATTGGCTTGGCGACGCAAGCGCGAGAGCTCGACTTCCGAGAAGAGTCCTTGCTGAGCCAGTTTTTCTGAGATTTCAATTTCGTTAGCGATAAGCGCTTGGCTTTTACGAAGTGCTGAGACCGACTCTTCCAGAGTACGTTTACGCGCTTCGTAGGCCTTGGTTTCGTTGGAGACCAGTATCGGTGAGGCTTTAACATCGGCCGGAAAATCCAGCGGCAGATTGAATGCCTCGGCACGTGCACGTGCACGCGTAGCTTTCAACGACAGCTGCTTGTAAAAGCCTTCTTTGTATTGTGATTCAAATCGTGTCGGCTCCAAACGCACAATTGGTCGACCTTTCTCGACCATTTCGCCTTCCTGCACCAATAGCTCGGCCAGCACGCCACCTTCAAGACTGGAAATCACCTGTTCCCGGCTTGATGGGATCACGCGGGCCTCAGCTAGCGTGACTTCATCGACTTTAAACAAACTGGCCCAGATCAGTGCTATGACGGTCATTAGCACCATGAGATAGAGCAGCGCCGATGATGCCGGGGTTGCTTGCGACATCAGCGCTTCGCTAACATCACGCATGTACTCGTAGTCGTCGCCTTTTAGCTTGGCTTTACGCTTGAATACATTCAGTTCTAATCCGAGGCTAAACGGGTGAATTTTGTCGAGGTCATGTTTCGTTTTCATCAGTGACCTCCCGATTCAAGGAAGCCTTCTTTGCTAACGGCATTCGAGTTCTGGCCTGCCAACATGGCGAGGATACGTTCTTTTGGTCCGTCCGCTACCATACGCTGCTGGTCCATCACGACTACCCTGTCTACCACGCTGAGTAGCGACGGTCGGTGTGTGACGATGATGACGGTTCGGTCTTTTACGATCGTACCGAGCCGCTGTGTAAACATGGCTTCGGTTTGCATATCCATGGCCGATGTTGGCTCATCCATCAACAGGATTTTCGGTCGGGTGATTAGAGCACGCGCCAGTGCGACTAATTGCCGCTGGCCGCCCGACAAGCCAAGACCCATGGCGCCGATGGGCATGTCATAGCCTAGCGGATGAGCATCTGCAATCTTATCCAAGCCTGTCAGCGCCACCACCTCATGGAAGGCATCCATGGTGGCGGCTGGTCTGCCAAGGAAAATATTCTCTCGCAGCGTGCCGCGGAAGAGGCGCAGATCCTGAGTAACGTAACCAATGTTATTGCGGAAGTCGACCGGTTCAATCTGACGGATGTCGATGCCGTCTATCTTTACCTGACCTTATATCGGTTGGTAAAGGCCAGCGATCATTCGTAGCAAGGTGGATTTGCCGCTACCTATTTTTCCTACGAAAGCGACTCGCTCGCCAGGTTCAATTTTTAGGCTGACGTCGCGCAGTGCGATCGGCGCCTTGTGCCCACCAGTGGATGGGTAGGCGAAGCTTAGCTTGCTGACCTCGATCGAACCGTTGATGTCTGGCTTCTGTAGATATGAGCGAGTCGGGTCACGCTCTACCGGCAGACTCATTAGTGCGTTTAGTCCACCCAAGGCTGTCTTTGCCGTCTGGAAGCGCGTGGCGAGTTGTACGAACTGACCTACTGGTGCAATCGCACGGCTGGCGAACATCATGCAGCCAACCAGCGCGCCCGTACTCACTTCGCCTTCATGAATAAGGTAGACACCCCACACCAGCATCACGATGTTCTGACCTTGCTGGATGAAGTTAAAGAAAGTCATGACAATGTTTGTCAGGATCCGGTATTTCATGCCGGAGAACGCCGAGGCTGCCGTCAGATCTTCATAGCGTTTCGACATGATGCCGTTTGCGCCGGTGACCCGCAGCGTCTCTATGCCGTCAATAGACT
>CAZXRS010000177.1:0-4830 GCA_964642635.1 uncultured Bifidobacterium sp.
ATTACAGAGCTTCAATCCCGAGAAATCAAGTTTTGCAAAATCGGGATTATTTAGCAGTGCGTTATAGAGCGTATTCACTGCCGGCAGCATATTGAATTTGTATTTACCGAGTTCCTTGACGAGGCTCGGAATATCGCGCGGGTTTGGAATGAGAACATTCATTCCGCCTAGCCGAGTGCCCATCAGGCAGCATACCGTGAGTGCGAATATATGATAAAGCGGCAGCGCGCAGATAAAGATTAGCGCATCGACTTTGGGCGCTTTATCCATGCCCGGCTGCAGCCAGGCCTCATTCTGCAACAGGTTGGCGATCACGTTGCGATGGCTGAGCATGGCGCCTTTCGATACGCCTGTGGTACCCCCGGTGTACTGCAGAAAGGCAATGTCGTCATGACTAAGCACCGGCGGCTCTAGCCGCATTCGTGCACCGAGACTCAATGCGCGCCTGAAGCTGATGGCGTTCGGCAGAGAATACTCGGGCACCATCTTTTTAATTTTACGTACGACAAAATTGACCAGCGCTCCTTTCGCAGTCCCCAACAGCTCGCCCATGCTCGCAACGACCGTCACCTTGATATTACTGCGGGTTATGACCTGCTCTAGGGTGTGTGCAAAATTTTCGAGGATGATAATGGCTTCAGCGCCAGAGTCTTTCAGCTGGTGTTCGAGTTCGCGCGGCGTGTACAGTGGATTGACATTGACGACGATATACCCGGCACGCAAAACGGCTGCGATTGCGATTGGATATTGGAGTACATTCGGCATCATCAGGGCGACGCGGGCGCCACGCTCCAGCCCCTGTGACTGTAGCCATGCCCCTAGGTGTCGGGACATCGCATCGACCTCTGAGAATCGGATGAATTTTCCCATGCAGGCGTACGCGTTTCGTTCAGCGTAGGTGACGAATGCTTCGTCAAGCAGGTGAACCAGTGAACGGTAGCGTGTGCAGTCGATTTCCGCTGGCATTCCCGACGGATAAGACTTGATCCAGAATTTTTCCATGCAGCGCCTCTATTATTTTTTATCGTGCGCCCCTGCGGGGGCCTGCTTCATGTCGAGGGGTCGTCGGTGGGGTACGACGGCTGTAAGTCTCCTTCTCGTGATCCTAGCTGAATTGTTCAGATTTGTCTGTTTACTGCGCTGCAGCAGTGTTTTTTTCGCGTTGCGGCACGACCTGCCTCGTTAACTCGAGCGCCTCTTTCAGTGCGATTCGGCGCTGTGGCTTTTGAAGCCGTGTCAATGTCTGCACTCGACGATAAAATTCTGGCAGGCTACCCGACTCCGCGCGCAGGGATTGGAATGCTGGTACAAGGTCTTGATAGGTGGCGATGAGCGCAAGATGTGCGTTCGACAAGGGTTCGGCGAACCATCGGTCGTAGCCGGCGTAGCCTGACCATCGCTCCCGTTTGATGACATCGTATTCCTGTCGCATTGCAATGAAGAGGCTTGCCTTTCGTTCGCGTTTTATAGTTACAGATACGTCGCTATCGAAATTTTGAATAAGTAGCTGTCGGTATCGGCTGAGTAGCTCGACAAAGTCATTTTTTCGTTGCTGGTAAATTCTATATTGGTCTCGCATTTCGGCGTCGCCATAGTGATCGATCCAACTTTCCACCCCTATTTCTTCAACCGTTGTTGCAAATGCTTCGTTGAACGCTGAGTCTCCAGGTGCATAGGCGATCTGGTGTGCAAGCTCGTGAAACACCATGCGCGCCACTTCTGCCTCGGGTAGCTTGATGAATGTCGAAAGCAGAGGATCGTTAAACCAGCCTAATGTTGAGTAGGCTGGGACACCTGAGACCATAACGTCATTTGACTGCGACTTCAAATCGTCAGCGAATCGCTTTGCATCATCCTCGCGGTAATAACCGCGGTAATCGACGCAACCCGCAACCGGAAAACACCATTGGATGGGCTTTATGGATAACTCGGGTGTGGCTATGACATTCCACATTACGTAAGGCCGCTTTAGATCGGCATAGGTTTCATAGCTTTTGTTATTTGGCAGTCCCAGCTCTCGAACCGCAAACGCTCTGATCTTCTTTGCACGTGTCAGGCGCGCCTTCAGATCTTCACTTGTTTCCGGATTTGATAGCCAGTCATCGATGGGGCGAGCGTTTGATAGCAGCGACATCTGACCCTGCACTGCCTGTGCATAGTAGTTTAGCTGTGCACAGCCTCCGATCATGGTCATGATGACCACGCTTGATGCAATATAGAGTATTTTTTTCACGGGCTTTGTCGCGAGTCGGCGGGCGCATCGCGGGATTGAGTGACGTTTGGCTGCATTGGCTTCAATGTACGGGGGCACGTCGTCAGTCCAAGTGATGGATGTTTCGTACAGGTGTAGAGTTTCTACTTCCTGAGATTTCCCACGACGCTAGCAGGCTTTTTCCCCACTGCTTGCCGGGTTGGCAAGTACCACCAGTACAACTCTGGGGGTAGTATTAGGGTCTTTGAAGTCGTGTGCGTCACTAGCTATTTGGTCCACGTTTTTTCTAAGCGGTCTACATCATCTATGAATCTTATCGATCCCATCCTGAAGTTTCACGATGAACTGAAACTGATCCGGCGCTCGATTCACGCAAATCCTGAGCTCGCCTATGAGGAAACACGAACGGCAGATCTGGTGGCGCATAAACTTGAAGAATGGGGTATACCCGTCATTCGGGGTCTTGGTAAGACGGGCGTAGTCGGAGTGATTCGTAGTGGTTCTAGTTCACGTGCGGTTGGCCTTCGCGCTGATATGGATGCGCTTCCACTCCAAGAACATAATGCTTTCTCTCATCGCTCGAAGACTGATGGAAAGATGCATGCATGCGGCCATGATGGGCATACGGCGATGCTTCTAGGTGCTGCATATTTTCTGTCTAAGCATCGTGACTTCGATGGTACTGTCTATGTGATTTTTCAGCCCGCCGAAGAGGGCGGTGGGGGCGCGAAATCAATGATCGATGATGGCTTGTTTGAACGCTGCCCCATGGAGGCTGTATTCGGCATGCACAACTGGCCTGGCCTAGCGTCAGGATCTATGGGAGTGGTTTCCGGTCCGATGATGGCTTCATCAAACGAGTTTGAGCTGCTCATCCACGGCAAGGGCGCTCATGCAGCGATGCCTCATTTGAGTACAGATCCGATTATGGTTGCCGTTCAAATCGCACAGAGCTGGCAAACAATCGTTTCGCGCAATGCTAGTCCGTTGGACTCCGCAGTTCTGTCCGTTACGCAAATTCACTCCGGCAGCGCAACAAACATTGTGCCGGACTCGGCATCGATGTCAGGTACGGTGCGCACGTTCACATTGCCCGTTCTCGATATGGTTGAATCCCGGATGCGGGAGGTGGCGACGCATACCGCCGCTGCTTTTGGCGCTCGTGTGGAGTTTTCTTTCAAGCGCAACTATCCGCCATTGATTAATCACTTGCCTGAAACGACATTTGCCACTCAGGTGATGCGCGATGTTGTTGGTGCTGATCGTGTTGTCGACGTTATTCCCACGATGGGTGCCGAAGATTTTGCATATATGTTGCTTGAAAAGCCAGGATGCTACGTGTTCATCGGCAACGGTGACGGTCTTCATCGCGATCACGGGCACGGTCTTGGCCCCTGCAACTTACATAATCCCAGCTACGATTTCAACGATGACCTGCTTCCCATTGGCGCAAGCTACTGGTCGCGGCTTGCAATTCAGTTCCTTGCGCAACCGTCTCTTCGCTGATTCCCCGTGGCATTGCCTGCTTAGCTTAATTTTTATTTGCTATGTATCTGTTTAGATGGTTCTTTGTAGTTAGTTCATGCCTTTTGTTCGCGACAGTGACGGGCTGCGCAACCTATGGACCTTCAGATCGCTTTATTGGTATGTCACGTTTGGAAGTGATTGCTCTACTTGGCGAGCCGCGACCCACCCCCAACTCTTTGGACGAAGCGCAAAGGCTTGATTTCCCCCGCGGTCCGATGGGCAAGCATACTTACTCCTTATATTTTGACGAGAATGGACGCGTCAGCGGGTTTCAACAGTTGTTGAACGAAAAGAACTTTGGAACTATCGCTGAAGGAATGGATGTTAGGGAAGTGGTAGAACGCATCGGCGTATCAACCGATACTTTTCTTATCGCTAGAAACCGCGGATTTGTTTGGAACTACCGATACGAGAACACTCAGTGCAAGTGGTTTCAAATCGAGTTTACCCAGGAAAGCAAAGTCAGATCCGCGGGTTATGGCATTCCTCCCGAATGTCGGCGTCGCCTATTCGCGCGCTGATGGGCACTGCTCAATTTAGGCTCACCCTACAAATAAAAAAACCCCCAGTCACTTGACCGGGGGTTTTCGAAGGGTAGCCTGACGATGACCTACTTTCACACTGGTTGCAGCACTATCATCGGCGCGAAGTCGTTTCACGGTCCTGTTCGGGATGGGAAGGGGTGGTACCAACTCGCTATGGTCATCAGGCATAACTTGTAAAGCTACTTGTATCGCCGCTACTACTAGCGAATACAAACAACTCAATCTGGAAGAAGTAAATTAAATACTGATTTTGGGGCGTGATGCACAATCGGCAAACACTACAATCAAACTAAACTATAACAATCAATGTTATAGGGACAAGCCTCACGGGCAATTAGTACTGGTTAGCTTAACGCATTACTGCGCTTCCACACCCAGCCTATCAACGTCCTGGTCTCGAACGACCCTTTAGGGGAATCAAGTTCCCGGGAAATCTCATCTCAAGGCAAGTTTCCCGCTTAGATGCTTTCAGCGGTTATCTCTTCCGAACTTAGCTACCCGGCAATGCCACTGGCGTGACAACCGGTACACCAGAGGTTCGTCCAC
>CAZXRS010000178.1:0-4760 GCA_964642635.1 uncultured Bifidobacterium sp.
CTAATTCGTGGGATTGACAAGCGGAGATTAGGTGGGCAAGGAGGGGTAGCAAATTAACATGCCAAAAGAGCCACTTTTAATGCGATTTCCTCATCCCAAGCCCCGATCCACCTCAGACTTTTTTCTTGGGGAAATAGGCTCACCCGTATAATTAGGGCTGTAAATCCTTTGAATTTCCTCACGATGCAATATCTCTCTACCCGCGGGCACCCGTCCGCCCCCGGTTTCTCCGACATCCTGCTGGGCGGTCTCGCGCCGGATGGCGGGCTCTTCCTGCCACGGACTTATCCCAAAGTCAGCGGTGCAGAGCTCGATTCGTGGCGCAAGCTCAGCTATGCGGCACTGGCAGCCGAGATCCTGAAGAAATTTGCCACGGACATCCCGGCCGCTGATATCGACGCACTGACTGCAAAGACCTATACGGCACAGGTTTATAAGAACGGTCGCAAGGGCGATGACGTGTCACAGATCACGCCTTTGCGAGTTCTGGAAGCGTCCGGCCCCCGCAAGTTATTGCTGCAGGCACTATCCAACGGTCCTACGCTTGCGTTCAAGGACATGGCGATGCAGTTACTTGGCCATTTGTTTGAGTACACCTTGCTCAAGCAAGGTGCTGAGTTGAATATCTTCGGAGCCACCTCAGGCGACACCGGTAGCGCAGCCGAGTACGCGATGCGCGGTAAGCGGGGCATTCGTGTGTTTATGCTGTCGCCACACAAGAAGATGAGCGCGTTCCAGACCGCGCAGATGTTCAGCCTTCAAGATCCAAATATTTTCAATATCGCGGTCGAGGGCGTGTTCGACGACTGCCAAGATATGGTGAAGGCGGTCTCAAACGATCTCGGCTTCAAGGCGCAGCAGAAGATAGGCACCGTTAACTCGATCAACTGGGCTCGTGTGATCGCTCAGGTGGTGTACTACTTCCGCGGCTATCTCTCCGCAACGACGAGCAATGAGCAAAAGGTGTCGTTCACTGTGCCATCGGGTAATTTCGGCAATATTTGTGCAGGCCACATCGCACGCATGATGGGTCTGCCAATCAGCAAACTGGTTGTGGCGACCAATGAAAACGATGTGCTGCATGAGTTTTTCCAAACCGGCGTTTATCGTGTCCGTAAGTCTGCCGAGACCTTGCACACTAGCAGCCCAAGTATGGACATCAGCAAGGCATCGAATTTCGAGCGTTTCGTATGCGACCTCCTTGATGGCGATACGGCGCGCGTTGCGGCTTTGTTCAAAAAGGTCGACACGCATGGCGGGTTTGATCTGTCCGGTAAGCCGGGTAGCGATGGTAATGAGTTTGCAAAGGTGGGCCAATTCGGCTTCGCCTCGGGAAGGTCCACGCATGCTGATCGTCTGAAGACGATACGTGACGTGGATTCTCGCTATGGCTTGACCATCGATACCCACACCGCAGACGGTGTCAAAGTCGCGCGAGAGCAATGGGAAGATGGCATCCCGATGATCGTGCTCGAGACAGCGCTGCCGGCGAAATTCAATGAGACCATTCGCGAAGCGCTAGGCCGTGATGCTGAGCGTCCGGCAGGCTTTGAGAATATGGAGTCATTGCCGCAGCGATTTGACGTAATGAACGCCGATGTGCAAGCGATCAAGCACTACATCGCCGAGCGTACCGGTCTTTGATGCCGGCGGTACAATCGCCGCCGAGATGAATCATCAGCACTGAAATTCAGCACGATAATGAACACCAAAAAACCTATGCTGAGTGCGCAGGAGGCGCTGGATTTCCTGCTCGGCGCCGTCCAACCCGTACCCGATACCGAGACGCTGCCCACCCTTGAGGCTACCGGCCGCGTGCTGGCAGTTGATCAGTCCTCACAGCTTGATGTGCCGACCATGGACAACACGCAGATGGACGGCTATGCCGTTCGCGCGTCCGATTGCGCGTCGGGGTGTGCGGTGTTGCTGGTATCGCAGCGCATCCCTGCGGGTCATGTTGGTCAGCCATTGCAAGCAGGCACCGCCGCGCGCATCTTTACCGGTGCGCTGATTCCCGATGGTGCTGATGCGGTCATCATGCAAGAGCAGTGCGCTTACGACGAAGCCTCGGGTAAGGTCACCATCAACCATGTACCTAAATCGGGTGAGTGGGTGCGTCGTCGCGGCGAAGACATCGTCGCCGGCAGCACCATACTGTCGCGTGGCACGCGACTGCGTGCACAAGAGCTGGGGCTGGCTGCGTCGGTCGGACTGGCTTCGCTGCCCGTATATCGCCGCGTGAAGGTTGGTGTATTTTTTACTGGCGATGAACTCGCCATGCCCGGCGAGCCGCTCAAACCCGGCGCGATCTATAACTCAAACCGCTTTACGCTGCGCGGCTTGTTACAGCAACTGGGCTGCGAGGTTACTGACCTGGGCAATGTGCCTGATTCCCGTGAAGCGACGCGTAATGCGCTACGCAAAGCTGCCGCAGGAAATGATCTGATCATTACCTCAGGTGGTGTATCCGTGGGCGAGGAAGATCATGTCAAGCCAGCGGTTGAGTCCGAAGGCACACTAAACATGTGGCAGATCGCGATCAAGCCCGGCAAGCCGCTCGCGTTTGGTCAAGTGCGACGCGATGGACAATCTTCACCCGCATTTTTCATCGGCCTACCGGGTAATCCGGTGTCGAGTTTCATTACTTTCCTGATCTTTGTTCGTCCATTCATCCTCGCGCTTCAAGGCGCGAGTATTCAGCCGCCGAAACGCTATCCGATGCGCGCAGATTTCGCCTGGGCCAAACCGGACAGACGTAATGAATTCCTGCGAGTGCGGATCAATCAGTCGCATGGGCTAGACCTGTTTCCGAATCAAGGCTCCGGCGTGCTGACCTCGACCGTCTGGGGCGATGGCATCATCGATAATCCACCGGGGCAGGCCATCAAGGCCGGCGATACCGTACACTTCATTCCGTTCTCAGAACTGCTCAACTAGTATGCAGATCCACTTGAAATTCTTCGCCAGCTTACGCGAGTCACTGGGCACGAGCAGCGAAACTGTCAGCCTTCCGGCTGACGTAACGACCGCCGGACAGGCGCGTGACTTCCTGCGCGCGCGCGGAGGCGTCTGGGCCGAAGCACTGGCCGACGGTAATGCGCTGCGCATCGCGTTGAACCAGCAGATGGCCGAGCCGGGTGCAGCGCTCAGCGAGGGCTGCGAGCTCGCGTTTTTTCCGCCCGTGACCGGCGGCTGAAAGCAGACACAATGACCGTTCGCGTCCAGACCCACGACTTCGACCTCAGTACCGAGGTTGCTGAGCTGCGGAAGCACACGCCCAAAGTAGGCGCGGTGGTGACCTTTGTTGGTACCGTACGCGACCTCAACGATGGCGAGCATGTGGCTGAGATGGAGCTGGAGCATTACCCCGGCATGACCGAGAAAGCGCTCGAGGAAATCGTCACCGAGGCCAAGTCACGCTGGGATTTGTTCGACGCACTGGTGATTCACCGAGTAGGGCCTTTGAAGCCACTTGAGCAGATCGTGCTGGTGGCTGTCACGTCGGCACATCGTGGCGAGGCTTTCGACGCGTGCGAATTCATTATCGATTACCTGAAGACCAAGGCACCGTTCTGGAAAAAAGAACAGACGCCTTCCGGTGCGCGCTGGGTTGATGCGCGTGTATCCGACGACGAGGCCATGTCCAAATGGGCGCATCCATCCCGCTGAATCTCGCTGCCATTGCTCTGGGCGCCACACTGGGTGCCTGGCTGCGCTGGGGCTTATCTCTGTGGTTCAACGCGCGCGTTGAATCACTGCCACTCGGCACGCTGGCGGCGAACCTGATTGGCGGTTATCTGATTGGCATCGCCGTCGGTTTTTTCCATGACTGGCCCGAGCTGTCACCTGCGTGGCGCTTGTTGGCTATTACGGGTTTCCTCGGTGGCCTGACTACTTTTTCCACCTTCTCGGCCGAGGCCGTCGTGCTGCTCGAGCGCGGTGCCTATGGTTGGGCCTTGCTGCATACCGGCGTGCATCTGCTCGGATCGATCGCGCTGTGCATCGCAGGTCTGGCGACCTGGCGCTGGCTTTCTCCCTGACAGCCTCACATAAATTCTGGGCGGAAGCCTTGAATTCCGCGCTCCGGGCCCAATACTCACTACATGTTCAGTGATTAGCGCTTTTTCTGCGGAGCCATTCCATGCGTGTCGACAAGTTGACCACCAAGCTACAGGAAGCACTGGCCGATGCCCAGAGCCTGGCCATCGGCAATGACAATCAGTATCTCGATCCAGTGCACCTGCTGGCAGCAATGTTGAATCAGGATGATGGCGGCAGCCGTTCGCTGCTGCAGCGCGCCGGCGTGAATGTCGGTGGTCTCGTCAATGGTCTCAAATCAGCGTTGGAGCGCTTGCCGAAAGTCAGCGGCACTGGTGGCGAGGTGCAAGTGGGTCGTGAGCTGGCGGCGCTATTAAATCTGGCGGATAAAGAGGCGCAGAAACAGGGCGATCAGTTCATCGCCAGCGAGATGGTGTTGCTTGCACTAAGCGATGACAAATCCGATGCCGGACGCGTTGCGCGTGACAACGGTCTTAACCGCAAATCCATGGAGGCCGCAATACAGGCGGTACGCGGCGGCCAGCATGTCGATTCGCAAGAAGCCGAAGGCCAGCGCGAGGCCTTAAAAAAATACACGATGGACCTGACCGAACGCGCCCGCATGGGCAAGCTGGATCCAGTGATCGGTCGAGATGATGAGATTCGTCGTGCGATTCAGGTGCTGCAGCGTCGCAGCAAGAACAATCCGGTGCTGATCGGCG
>CAZXRS010000179.1:0-4733 GCA_964642635.1 uncultured Bifidobacterium sp.
CGTGGGGACGCCAGTCAATAGAAAGCCGGCATCGAGAGATGCCGGCTTTTTTGTTGTTCAGTGGACTTCGCCCGAAGCGGTCGCCAACGCTGTGTGCAGCTTCGGTAACGCGATCTCAAACACAGCGCCGGATGGCAAATTCGGACGATGCACAATCGTGCCACCATGACGTTCCGCGATGTGCCGGCACAGCCACAGACCCAGACCCATGCCGCCGGGTTTATCAGATTCGAGCATGTCAAAGAGTCGCTCCGACATGCTGCTTGCGACACCGGGTCCGTTATCAGTGACGGTGACCTTGAGCTCATTGGTGTTGCCACTGACCCTGATATTCAGGTCACGATGCTCTAACTCGCTTGTTGCTAATGATTCGATAGCGTTGAGTGTCAGGTTGAGTAGCGCGTGCTGCAGCTCGGATGGTCGGCCCCTGACGATCAGTTCGGTATCACAGTCGATATGGATAGCGATCCCGTGACGTTGGACCTCCTTCTCAATCAGCGATTCGACTGATTGCAATAATGTAGCCATCGAGAAGTCTTCCTCAGCCACGTCATTGGCAATGAACATACCTCGTAGTGTTTTTAGTACGGCACGCAGGCGCTGCGTATTGTCGACACATTCCTCGATCAGGCGTTGTTGTTGTGGTGTTTGTGGCGACTCTTCGAACGAATGCTTTAACGATGTCAGGTTCAGACCAAGCGCGGTAAGCGGCTGAGCCAGTTCATGAGTCAGTGATGCGGACAACGCGCCGCTGGCCGCAGTTTTGTTGGCCGCCATCAACCGCAAAATGAGTCTGTCTTTTTCGGCGCTCAGCGCATTGACCTGCGCGCTTTCATGCAAGGCGCTGGCTCGGTCGAACGAAGTCTTCTCGGCCCAGAATTTGTTGATACCGACATAAGACAGCATGTTGAATAGGGTGTTGAGCATCGTCACCACGACCATGGCCGATGGAATGTCCCCGAAGTTTGTCACGTGTGTCTCGTTCGATAGCGCAACGATGAAACGCAGCAGGATGCATACCAGTTCAGCGCTCGTTGTCCACAACAAGAAAGTGATCTGCTGTGCGGATTCGCGGCTACGCAGGCGCCGTATCTCTTGGATCTGCCAAGCCAGAGTCACTGCCGTGGCGGCAGTTAACAGCATCACGCGGGCGTCGAAATCCTGTGACTGCCTTACCCATTCAAACCCGCCAGTAAACGCCAGAATCGCCAGTGCGATACCGACAAATGGTAGCGGCCGTGCCGGTTCATTCAGACTACGAAAGAAAGCTGCCTGAAGTAAGGCTGCGGTAAACAAAGCCACATTAGCGAAGGTCGTCAGCCCGAAGTGGGGCATGCCTAGAGATCCCGCCCGCGAGGCGATCCAGGCAAAGACGCCCATCGCCCCGACGAATAGCGCGAGCGATAGTGCCCACAGCGGATGCGGCCGACCGTCGATCCTGCCACCCAGATAAGGCAGTGAAGCCAGTAGCAGTCCTAGCGCAACGGAGGCCAGTACCAGTAGGTAAAGCGCAATAACAACCTGCATACGCAGGACCTCGTTGTAATTATTGAAACGATCCGACGCGCGATCAACACGCGCAGCGAGCGCGCATTATAGGGGCGGGGTAAGCAGGCCGTATCACTTCGCTGCGTCCGAAACGCGACCGGGACGCGAATCAGAAAGGTGGCTTGTATAAAGTGCAGCGGCCGCGGTAAAGCAGATGCGGACGGCGCGATTTTTCAAGGGCGGTGATATTGACTTCGCCGGTACCGCGGTTTAGATGGAAGTCGATGAACTCGATCATGTCATCGACCATCAACTGGCGGTAGGCAATGGCTCCCTTCACGTGCGCGTCGCTGATCTTGGTCGCGAAATTGGTTCGGCCGATCATGGTCAACACAAAGCTCGTCATCTTGGTCGCATCATTGACTTCGATAGACAGAGGGTCGTAGTCGCTTGGGTCCGGATTGATGGGGTACCAGCTGCCCAGATAGATGGGCATATACCCGCGGCAGTTAAAGTGCAGTGTTTCCGCGTGCGCGGTCATACCGGTCATCACGAGTAGCACCAGCAGCAGACAGCGGAGACGATGGATCATCAGCGGCATCGAAAAATCCTTAACGAGCAAGCGCGACTGATTTTACCTGTACCCATACCTCGTCCTTTTGTTGTAATGCCAGTTCGGCCAATGAGCGGTGCGTGACACGTGCCAGCAAAGCGGCCTTGCCAACTTGAATGCGAACCAGTGCAAGGCCAGGGTGCTCATCGTCGGCGATACGATCGATGTGTCCATGCAGCGTGTTCTGGATACTGCTTTTGCCCGGCTGCTCGCGCGCGAGACTGACGTCGCTCGCCAGAATGCGCACACGGGCTCTCGCGCCGGTTTCGAGACCAGGATCGCGAATCCACAGGCTGCCACCGTCAAAGTCCATGCGTGTGAGGTGCCATTGGCGATCTATCGTGCCGACTACGGATTCGATCACCACACCTGCGTCGTCACCAAGCCGGATAGGTAAGTCCACCCGCGATAAGGTATCGCTCAGGCTACCGCTGGTGACCACACGGCCGGCCTCCATCACCACCACATGATGTGCGAGCCTCGCGACTTCATCCGGCGAGTGCGTGACATAGATCACCGGTATCTCCAGCGTGCGCTGCAAACGGTCGAGATAGGGAAGGATTTCCTGTTTGCGCTGCAGGTCGAGCGCCGCCAGCGGTTCGTCCATTAACAGCAGCGTCGGATTCACCGCCAACGCTCGCGCAATGCCGACCCGCTGTCGTTCGCCCCCGGACAGTGCATCGGGCTTACGGTTGAGCAGGCTGCGCAGGCCAAGCAGTTCCACGATGGCGTCAAGATCAACCGAGTTCGATTGTTGCGCGCGCTTCATGCCGTACTGCAGATTACCAAGCGCGGTCAGATGGGGAAATAGACTCGCCTCCTGAAAAACATAGCCGATCGCGCGCTGATGCGTTGGCCTAAAACTTGACGCATCTTGCCAGGTCTCGCCATTGATACTGAGCGTACCGCTCGCGCGTTCAAGCCCGGCGATGCAGCGCAGTAGCGTGGTTTTGCCGCAGCCTGATGGTCCGAACAGCGCGGTCACGCCGCTTCCCGGCAACTGTAAGTTCACATCCAGCGAGAAGTCAGGCCAAGTAAGTCGGAGTTGCGCACGGATGTCGCTCACATTAGCCTCCGCTCTTCACACGCGGACGCGACAGGTGCAGCGCAAGCAGCACGACAAACGAGAACGCGATCAGGATCAGCGCCACCGTGTGTGCATGGGCGTACTGCATTGCTTCGACATCATTGTAGATCTGTACCGATGCGACTCGCGTCTGACCGGCGAGATTCCCGCCAATCATCAGCACCACGCCGAACTCACCGACGGTGTGTGCGAAGCTCATCACCGAGGCAGTAAGAAAGCCCGGCAACGCCATAGGCAAGGCGACCGAAAAAAATGCATCAAGCGGCGTTGCGCGCAGCGTCGCGGCGACTTCGAGCGGACGGCGGCCAATCGCTTCAAACGCATGCTGCAAAGGCTGAACCATGAAAGGCAGCGAGTAGAACACCGACGCAATCACCAGTCCCGTAAACGTGAAGGGAAGCAGGCCAATGCCGAGCTGGGTCGTGAGCTTGCCGACGAAGCCGTTGGGGCCCATAGCGAGCAGCAAGTAAAAACCGAGCACGGTGGGTGGTAGCACCAGTGGTAGCGCGACCAGTGCGCCAAGCGGTGCCTTCAGAGGCGAGCGCGTGCGCGCCAGCCACCACGCGATAGGGGTGCCGACGATCAGTAGGATCAGGGTGACGACCGCGGACAGCTTCGCGGTCAGCCACAGCGCTTCAAGGGCTTCGGGTTCGAGGATCATATCGTTATGTTGATTCGCCCCGGATTATTGATGGGATTGCTGCTCTAGTCCAGCCGGCCGGTCAGAATGGACAGCGGCCAGCTGATGCGGCGAGCTCGCGCTGGGTCGCCCCACAGGGGAGTCAATTCCCGCTCCAGCGCATCGACTGGGTCTTGACCTTTATCCGCCATGTATCGCGAAGTCGCCGACCAGGAGCGAAGATAGCCGAGTAATTGCGGAAGTGGCCAATGCTGCTGCATCGCGAATTCGGGCGCTGCTATGCGAGTGAAAGGAAACTCGAGTTCTCGGTAACCGGTTTCCACATGATGCCGCTCTGGCGGCCAGTAGGCGCCGACGACGTGTGTGTAAAAGTGCTGCACCACTGCGTTCACGTCGTCGCCCTCGAGCATATGATTACCATACGTCCATGCAGCGATGACGCCACCTGGCTTGCCAACGCGTCGCACCTCTTCATAGAACGAGCTCAGTTCGAACCAGTGCAGCGCCTGAGCGACCGTGATCAGATCAACGCAGCGATCGGGCAGGCCGCTGTTGTCGGCGGCAGCGATGTCATACTCGACGCCAGCACATAGCTGCGCACGCACGATCTGCTCCTGACTCGCATCAGTTGCTCTGACATGCGAGAAATGCTGCGCAAGTGCGACTGACGCTTGACCGCTGCCACAACCGCAATCCCATGCAAGATCATCGGACTTGCACTGGTCAGTCAGCCACACAAACAAGTCATCGGGATAGTGAGGTCGGAAATCCGCATAGGCGTTCGCGACTTTGCCGAAATGATTGCTGAAGCCGCTCATACCCGCATACGCCTCAGAACAGCCCGACGACTTTGCCGTGCTCGTCGATATCGATCTTCTCAGCGCTCGGTACCTTGGGCAGACCCG
>CAZXRS010000180.1:0-4721 GCA_964642635.1 uncultured Bifidobacterium sp.
GGCCATGGCGATGCCGTCGCCGGTCGCGGTGTCGGGGTTGGTGGTGTAGAGATACACTTTGCCCGCACCTCCGGTGGCGAGCACAGTTTGGTCGGCTGCGATGGTGATGACTTGTTGGCTGTTCACATCCTGCACATACAAACCAAAGCAGTGTGGCGCGCCGTTGCGGATAGCGAGCTTGTCCGAGGTGATCAGATCGATCGCAATGTGATTTTCGAGCAGCGTGATGTTGGGATGCTGCCTTACTTTTTCTTCGAGAGTCACTTGCACCGCATGCCCTGTGGCATCGGCGGCATGGATGATGCGTCGCTGGCTGTGGCCGCCTTCGCGCGTGAGGTGAAAGCCCATTTCGGCAGCATCATCGCGGGTGAAGGGTACGCCTTGCGCGATCAGCCATTCGATCGCCTCGCGACCATGAGACACGATGAAACGGGTGGCGGTCTCATCGCACAGACCAGCGCCTGCGATTAAGGTGTCTTTGACGTGCTGGTCGTGGCTGTCGTGCGAATCGAGCACGGCGGCGATGCCGCCTTGCGCCCAGTCGCTGGCGCCGTCGCGGAGCGCGCGTTTGGAGATCACGACCACCTTGCGCTTCTGTGCAAGATGGAGCGCTACGGAAAGACCGGCAAGTCCGCTGCCGACGATGGCGACATCACATTTCATGGTGGGTGGTTTGTTTTTCTATTTAGGCACTATAGGGCATTTGCCGAAACCATGCTTCAACGGCTTTCTACGCAGACTTTGAGAGCCATAACTTCGCTCCGGGTCAACGGGGCCGAGCCTGAAGCATTCCGTTATTGGACTCGCATCAAACTATTGATGAATTTGTCAATACCCCTGAACTTCTCAAGTATAATTCGCGGGACGTTGAGGCTCAGGTAGCAGTGGTGCAGTATCAGGCTGTAATTCCTTACTTGGTTGAGACGGACATCCGGCGGATTCTCCGCCTTAACCAGGATCATCAGGGATGATCCAATGAAAGGAAATGTAATGGCAACAGGTACTGTCAAGTGGTTCAACGATGCTAAAGGCTTTGGCTTCATCACTCCGGAAGGCGGCGGCGCTGACCTCTTCGCGCACTTCTCCGCTATCCAGTCGTCGGGTTTCAAGACACTGCAAGAGAACCAGAAGGTTGAGTTTGACGTCGTAAGCGGCCCCAAGGGTCTGCAGGCTGCGAACATCAAGCCGATCTGATCACTGCCTTAGGGCGTTGATGCTGAATCCCCGCACTAGCGGGGATTTTTCTTTTTGGGCGTCGATAAACGAAGGTGGCTCCTTCGCTAACGCTGACGCCAATAGTCAGGTTGCGAGAAGGCCCGACGAAGAAAGTCGACGAATGCGCGAATGCGCAGTGGCAGATGCTGCCTTTGAGCAAACACCGCATAGATGTCATTGCCCGGTGAAGTGAATTCGTCGAGCACGGTCTCCAGTTGTCCTGTCTCTAGCTCTACGCCGACTTCCCACATCGAGCGCCACGCGAGTCCTTTGCCTGCCAGTGCCCAGTCATGCAGTACCGCGCCGTCATTGCAGCCCATGGTACCGCCGACTTTGACGGTCAGGTTCTTGCCGTTTTGCCGGAAGGTCCAGCCGCGCTGGCTGCCGGCACTCGAGAAAGCCAGGCAGTTGTGGCGGGAGAGTTCGTCGGGCGTTGAGGGCCGACCGTGCTTCCTGAAATAATCAGGTGATCCGACAACGACGCGCCGGTTGTCGGCAAGCTTGACGCCGACGAGGCTGGAGTCTGACAGATCAGCAATGCGGATAGCGATATCCACGCCTTCGCCAATCAGATCGACCACGCGGTCATTCAGGTTCAGGGTGAGGGTGACATCGCGATGCTCTGCAAGAAACGATGGCACCAGTGGTGCGACATGTTGTCTGCCAAAGCCAGCCGGCGCTGATATGGAGAGATGACCACTCGGGCGCGCACTTCGCTCGGATACCTCAGCCTCGGCGTTTTCCAGATCGAGCAAGATGCGCTGGCAGTGCTCGAGGAAGGCCAGTCCCTCATTCGTGAGCGCGATCTTGCGCGTAGTCCGCTGAAGCAACTTCACACCGAGACGTGCCTCGAGCGCATCCAGGCGCCGACCAATGACCGCCGGTGCAATACCTTCGGCCCGCGCAGCGGCGGAGAGGCTGCCTCGGGCGGCGACGTCAACAAAGGTGGAAATCTGCTTGAATTGATCCATTGGGGCTGGTATTTATAACCAGAACGCAATGATAACCTTAATTTACCTATGGATCTTCGACTTTTCGGTTAAAGCGAGGCGATATAGGCGCGTAATCCGCCGAGCAGCATCTCGATGGCGATGGCGGTCAGAATCAGGCCCATCAAGCGCTCGAAGGCGGTCATCACTGCATCACCCAGCACCCGTTGCAGTCGCTCTGCCGAGAGCAGCACTACCAGCCACACCAGGGCGACCAGTGACAGCGCGATCACATAGAGCCAGATCGCCATCTTTGCCTGTGAGGAGAACAGAAGCACCGTGACCAGCGCCGATGGACCGGCCAGTGCCGGAATAGCCAGTGGCACGATCAGCGGCTCGGTTGCGGCGGCTGTGGCGTCACCAAAGATGCCGCCCGGCTGCGGAAAAACCATGCGCAGTGCGATCAGAAACAGGATCACGCCACCGCCGATCCGAAGCGAGAATTCGGTCAGTTGCAGGGCCTGCAGAAAGTGTCTGCCGATGAACATGAAGGACAGCAGCAGGCTAAAAGCAATCAGGCATTCTCGGATGACGACCCGATGGCGGCGTGCTGGCGCGACTTGCCGCAGCGTGCTCACAAAAAGCGGCACGTTGCCGAACGGGTCGGTGACGAGCAGCAGCAAGATGAAGGACTGGAAGAAACTCTCGCTCATTTGCGAGCCGACCTATGGTTCGCGTTACCATGGCAACCATCGTCTGTATCGCTGCGCTGTGGGGGGAGTGTGAATGACTCAAGGGCCATATCGTGCATCGCGTCGTGGTTTCGTATTGGGCACCCTGGCCGCGGCCGGCGCGCTGGTTGTCGGCTGGAGCCTGTTGCCGCCGCGACAGCGTCTGCATGCCGCACCGCCGGCATCGCTGCCCGATCAGACGTTTCCGCTGAACGGCTGGGTGATGGTATCGGCCGATGGTCGAGTGACTTTGATGCTGGCCAGAAGCGAGATGGGACAGGGCGTCATGACCTCGCTGGCGATGCTGGTGGCTGAAGAGTTAGATGTCCCCTTGTCCGCGATTGATTTCATGCAGGCACCTATTCGCACCATCTATGGTGATGTGACGATCGCGGCAGAGGGTTTGCCCTTTCATCCCGACGATCACGGCCTGCTCAAGCGCGGTGTGCAATGGATCACACGCAAAGCCATGCGGGAGGTGGGTGTGATGGTGACGGGGGGCTCATCGAGTGTTCGGGATAGCTGGCAGCCTCTGCGTGAAGCGGGCGCAGCAGCACGCGCTCGGTTGCTGGCGGCAGCGGCTCAGACATGGAAAGTGCCTGTCGACACCTGCACGACCCGGGCCGGGCGCGTACTTCATTCATCCGGACAATCGGCAAGTTATGGTGAGTTGGCCGAAAGCGCAGCGGCGGTCGGTGATGTGCCCTTCAAGGTGAAAGACCCGTCACAGTTCAAGCTAATCGGTTTGCCCGTGCATCGAGTCGACACCCCAAGCAAAGTCAATGGCAGCGCACGCTTTGGCATGGATATCTGTTTGCCGGGAATGCGCTACGCGATGGTCGCCATGTGCCCCGTATTCGGCGGCAAGCTCCAGAGTTTCGACGCGGCTAGTGTCGACACCATGCCCGGCGTCGAGCGCGTGGTGGCGCTCAAGGCAGATCGCTCCGGCGCACCTGATGCGGTGGCGGTGATTGCGGATACGCGCTGGCATGCGATGCAGGCCATCGCCAAGCTATCGGTGACATGGGACGAAGGTCCGGCGGCGCAGATGTCATCGGAGGCGATCACGGAGTCTCTGCGCCGCGTACTCGACCAAGACACGGGTTTCACTTACTACCATCGCGGCGATGTCGGTACATTGCCGACGACGAAACAGATCAGCGCTGAGTATCAGGCACCCTTCCTGGCGCACGCGGCGATGGAACCAGTGAATTGCACCGCGTTGTATGAACACGGAAGACTAAAGGTCTGGGCGCCGACGCAATCGCCGTCGGTTGCTGTCACGGCCGCTGCGCGTGCAGCCGACGTTAACAGCGATGATGTTGAGCTACAGGTGACGATGCTCGGCGGTGGTTTCGGCCGGCGGCTAGACAATGACATGGTCGCGCAAGTAGCTCAGCTGGCACGCGCGTTAGAGGGACAGCCGGTTCAGCTGCTGTGGACTCGTGAACAGGATCTCGCGCATGACTTTTATCGTCCTGCGGCCGTGGCGCAGATGCGGGGTACGCTGGATGCACATAGCCGGCTGATCGGATGGGAAACACGCTCTGCGGGCGGCTCGCCGGTGCAGCCTATGCTGCAACGTGCGTTCGGTCTGCCGATGGCCGGGCCTGACAAGACGACCGTCGAAGGCTTGTACGACCATCCGTATGAAATTCCTAATCAGCAGGTATCGCATGTGATCGTTGATAGCGACGTGCCGCTCGGTAGCTGGCGCTCGGTCGGGCATTCGCACAATGCCTTTTTCAAAGAGTCTTTCATCGACGAGCTTGCCCACGAAGCTGGTGTTGATGCGATCGAATTCCGTCGCCATTTGCTCGAGGCACATCCTCGGCATCTCGCGGTG
>CAZXRS010000181.1:0-4647 GCA_964642635.1 uncultured Bifidobacterium sp.
CACGGGTGAGTACCTGCGCGCCTTCGGACATCAGCTGCGCAACGGTCTTACCGTCGCGCGCGCCTTCCATGATGGCAGCGGTAATCAGTGCTACCGCCTCCGGATAATTCAGCTTCAAACCACGAGCTTTACGACGCTCGGCGAGTAGCGCAGCGGTGAAGATCAGTAGCTTGTCTTTTTCGCGGGGTGTCAGTTCCATCGTCTTTTTCCTTGGGATGAAATTCAGGTATTCCAGATTCTTAGTTCGGTGGCCTCACGTTCGAGCAGCGCGGGGCGCAATATCTGCCAAGCCGCTAGCATCACCTGCCGCGCTACTTCGCTGGAGTTTCCGAGAAAGCGTACCGACAGCAGCGATTTCATTTGCGTTGCGCCAAATTGACCAACATTGTTGGCCAGCGGCGCACACGCATGGCGTAGTCGCTCAACCACATCACGCTTTAGCGGACCGCCTACGCTGATAATGGTCGCGCACACGGTATACCCAGCCAGACCCAGCGGCCCGTGCATCGCGTCGCTGCCGCCGAGCAGGCTGCCTTGTTCTAGCCAAAGCAATTTTCCATCGACACGTACTGACAGATGCTGGCGCACGCGACCTTGTGCAAAGCGCTCGCCGGAGGCCGTGCGGCCGAAGCACAGTATCTCCGCACCGATATAGCGCGCATCAGCTTCAAGATCGATACAACTATCGAACTCTACATTAGCCTGATCGAACAGAATGGTTTCCTGCGGCAGCCACTCGAGGCTGGCACCCGCACTCACCTTGATATCGATTCGTTGCCGCGAGATATGGCCATTCCCGCGGTACCACTTCGCTGCGCCCGGCGTCGACAGCAGCACCTGTGCTCCATCGCCGACCTGAGCGTTTATCTTCAGCTCGTCGCCGCCCACCACGCCACCCGGCGGATGCACGATGATGGCATGTGCCACTGACGGTCCTTCCGGATAGAGCGTCTTTTGCACGCGCAGCGGTCCGAAATGTTCGCGCTTTGTGAGTCTGGTGGTGTCAGCATCCTGCCCGAATTCGAGCGCGAGTGTGGCCAGCAGGTGATTGTCGCTGTCTTTCATTTTTTAAAATATCGTCGCGAACGCCGGACCATCATGCCGCCATCTTGCGAAGCTGCAGCTTATTGCAATAGCAGCTTGTATGCCACCGGAAAACGACTTCCGGCTGGAAGACGATACCAATGAAGGATGTAATCATCCCCAAAATAGGGCAGGCCACTCTAAGGCGCTATGCCATGGTGCGGCGAAGCTCGTTAAACCCGAGTGATAGCCTTGGCTAGCAGGGCGGCAATACTGACGACATTACTCGAATGCGCGATGCAATCGGTGCTCCACACATTCCGCACGCCTGAGGCCAGAATCACCGACAGGGCGTCATCGGCAAACAGTGCATGGGTGACCGCGACATCCACCGACGCGGCACCAGCCTCGAGTGCCGCGTGCGTGGCCTTGGCGAGTGTACGACCGCTGCTGGCAACGTCATCAAGGATCACGACTGAGCGACCTTTCAGGCCCACATCTGGCAACTGTACGACGACGTCCTTGTCACCATGACGTACCTTCTCGCACGCTGCATGATCAAAGCCATGCACGCGCGCCGCGCTGGCAATCCACTGCGCCGACTCGCCGTCCGGACCCAGCAGGAAGGCATCAGGCAGACGCTCAGCGATATACGCACCGAGCAGCGGTGCGCCACTGAGTACAACGGGGCGTTTTACAGGGGCGGCTTCTTCCAGCGTTGCGACGCGATGCAGGTGAGGATCCACGGTGATGATGCTGTCAAACATCGATGCAAGAAACTTTCCGATGATTTTCTGGCTGACGACTTCGCCCTCGTGGAAGGCGATGTCTTGTCGCATGTAGGCAAGATAAGGCGCGATCAGTGTCAAATCCACAGCACCCAATTGACGAGCAGTTTGCGCAACGAACAGCAGCTCGACGAGTTTTTCGTTCGGGTCGTGCAGAGATCGATACAGAAACACCTGCTCCGGCAGAGATGCAGGTAGCCTTAGCTTCAGTTCACCGTCGGGAAATCGGTGGCGATCGACCGTAGCCGATGGCAAGCCCGCGGCCTGTGCGAAGCGCTGCGCGGCTTCCCGTTCGTCGTCAAAGAACAATACCAACGCGTCACTCATTCAGAACTCCAGGTAAGTCGTCGATATCTGAGTCTCGTCACCGATCAGGTAGCCACTGCGTGTATCGCTCTGCTGTCGTGCAAACAGCAGATCGCTAGGGTAGTCGGCGTAGATGGTGTAGAGCGTGTCACCCCGTCTGACCGGATCGCCTAGCTTGAAATGCATATCGATACCGGCATTTGCCACCTTGGGTGCGCCCGCCAGCCGTGCGATCTTAGCGATATGCAGATTATCGATACCCACTACCATGCCATCACACTCGGCTTTGACATCGTGGGTCAGTTTGCCGGGCATGAAGTGATTGTGGTCGAAGGCTTTTGCCCCCTGCGCCTCGATGATGGCTCGCATCTTTTCCAGTGCGCGTCCGCTTTGCAGTATTTCGCGCGCAATGGCATAGCCTTCACCACCACGAACTTCCGGATCGAATTCGATCATTCGCCCCGCGAGCTGAAGCGACTTTTGTAACAGATCCTGAGGTGCGCGCGCATCGTTCTCCAGCACGCGCATCACATCCCGAGCTTCGAGCATAGGACCGATGCCTTTGCCTATAGGCTGGCGGCCATCGGTGATGAGCACTTCCAGCGTCAGGCTCATACGCGATGCGACATACTCAAACAATTTGCGCAGGCGCTGCGCATCCGGCACGGTCTTGACTTTGGCTGACGGACCGATCGGTATGTCGAGGATCAGATGAGTAGAACCTGCCGCGATTTTTTTCGACAGGATGGAAGCGATCATCTGTGTCGTCGAGTCCAGGGACAGCGGTCGTTCGACTGAGATCATTACATCATCCGCCGGTGACAGATCGGCCGTGCCGCCCCAGGCCAGGCAGGCGTGATGCTGATGTACGATGGCAGCGATGGCGTCTTGTTCCAGATTGACGTTCGCTAGCACTTCCATTGTGTCGGCCGTACCTGCCGGCGAAGTGATCGCGCGCGATGATGTCTTCGGACACGTCAGTCCGTGCGCGGCGACGATAGGTACTACCAGCATTGACGTGCGATTACCCGGGATGCCACCGATACAGTGCTTATCTACGACCATGCGCTCTGTCCAGTGCAGCCGCCGACCGCTACTGACCATCGCATCAGTCAGGTAGTAGATTTCGTCTCTATCAAGTTCGCCGTTATTAGTTGCGATCAGGAAGGCAGTGAGTTCTATCTTGGAGTAGTGGCCGGTGGCGATGTCTTTCACGATCGCGTGATAGTCATCCTTTCCCAGTCGTTCGCCATTGATTTTGCGGAATAGCGCGCCAATCGAGGCGGGCTTTTCCGCATGCCGCACGCGCGTCATTGCGCCGGCGGCGAGGCCGAAGCGTTTGAAGGCATCTTCTGACAAGCCGATCTCGTCCCGACCGACGATGGTCACATCATCGACAACATTCAGCGTCGCGGTGATCTGGCGTTCGCCGGAGATGACCTCGACTTTGGATAGCGCCTGAAAACCTTCAATTCTGTAGATCAGGCAGTCTCGATTCAAATAGACGACGTTTTCGAGATGGGTATCGATGGCGACAGGCTTGAGCTTCAGATCGAGAGAATGTTTGTCATCGACCGAGGTTGAAGTGTCACGGGGGTGATTGCTGACTTGCATAAGGGGCGGCGTCGCTGGTTATGTTTTTCAGTATTGTCGGCGGCTATAGCCGTGTCCGCCTGCTTGTTTTTCTGCATGATACTGCCGCTTGCCCTGATAGCGCGAGGAGAATCCGTTATCGTTACTGTATCCGCGTGAAATCTCACTTCAGCGTCAGCAGATACCAGCGCGGCTGGCCCTGCCAGGTGCCCAGTCCGACAATTTGTTTTTTGTTGTTGATGGCGACCGCCGTGTCGAAGTGCCAGCCTAGTGATGCGCTACCAGCATAGGCGTTTAGGTCATAAAGCATGCCGTTGAGGATGATGATGGCGGTATTGCCCGATGTGCCGACGATGTCGCCCGTATCATTCAGGTCGGTATAGATAGTTTGCGTACCAAGTCGCGGCAGCACGGTCGCGTAGCCTGATCCGGCGAGGTAGCCGCGCGCGTCGGGGTCGAGATCAAAGCGAGGAGACATCAGCATCTGCCCTTGGGCATTGATCCGCTTCGCTTCGCAGTTGCACTGGTTGTAGTCAAAGCCGAGCGCCTTCCACTGACCGTCATAAATTTTTGGTGTCAGCAGATAGCCGTCACGCTCAACGGCGCCGATCAGTCCGTTGCTTGACATGCCGATCAGCGTCATGCCGGCCTTGATGGGCGAGATACTGTAGATGCTTGACACGCTTCCATCCGATTTCCAGTGCAGGATGTCCTGCATCACCGTACTCTCGTTGTAGACGTCGGCAGCGAAGCTGCCATCGTCAGCGGGCCCGACTACTTTCTCGATAGTGACCCCAGTCGGTGGCAAATAGCGTGTCACTGGGTTGCCATCCCAGGTCCACACCACAGTCTGCTGATCCACCACGCCGAAGCCAGCCGTTAAACCATGGTTGTTGCTCGATGCTGTGCGAAGGCGGGTCCAGCTGGGCAGGTCGTT
>CAZXRS010000182.1:0-4621 GCA_964642635.1 uncultured Bifidobacterium sp.
CCATGGTGTTGTAGTTCGGCAGGGCGCGTATCGAGCCCAAATACGACAGCGTGAGCAGCGCTGAATTTGGCGACAGCAGTGGCAGCGCGGCCTTGGCCATAGCGGCGAAGCTGTACGCGGAGATGTCGTGCGCAATGCGGAAGTTCTCGCGCGTCATGCCATCGAGGAAATCGCCAGCGATTGCCTCGCGCGGCGCGAAACCGATGGCGTGCACCAGACCATCGAGATGGCTCCAGTGTTTGCCTAGATCTTTGAATACGGCCTCAATCTGTTCGTCGCTGGACACGTCGCAGTCGAAAATGAGGCTGCTGTTGAATTCCTTAGCGAACTCGGTAATGCGATCCTTGAATCGCTCGCCGACGTAGGTGAACGCCAGTTCCGCGCCTTCTCGGTGACAGGCCTGCGCAATGCCGTACGCGATCGAGCGGTTCGACAGCACGCCGGTGATCAGGATTTTTTTACCTTGCAAGAATGCCATTCTTGGACTCCCGTTTGTTTTGGTGGCCGGACCGCGTCCAGCGAAACGCGCCATTGTAGGCTGTCAGGCGCACCGTCGGCAAATCCGGCGCTGAATCCCAGCAGGGCGCCATGATCGCGCGGCAGCGTCCGAAACCCGCTATCCTTGAAGCGTTCTAGCCTCCTGCCAACCCCGGTTCATGCATACCTCTGTCGCCCGTGTTGTTCTTGTCGCCCTCTCACTGCTCGCTCCCTCTGCCTGGGCCGCGCATGCGTTCTCAATGTACGACACACCGAAGTATCCGCCGAATTTCACACACTTCGACTATCACGACCCGGATGCGGTGAAGGGTGGAGAAATCTATCTGGCCAATCCGGGCGCAGCCAATAGTTTCGATAAATTCAACCCATTCTCGATGAAAGGCGTGGCCGCTGCCGGCGTGTCGACGCTGATGTTCGAGTCGCTCGCGATAGGCTCCGAAGATGAGATCGCGACAATGTACGGTTTGCTGGCCGAGGATATTCAGCTCGCGCCAGACCGACTGGCCATCACGTTCCGTCTCAACGCCAAGGCAACATTCAACAATGGCGACCCGGTCACCGCGCCGGATGTGAAATTTTCTTTCGACACGCTGGTCGCGAAAGGCGCGCCGCAATTCAAGATGATGTATGCGGACGTCAAGCAGGCCGTCGTGCTGGACGAGCGCACGATACGTTTCGACTTTAAGACGGCGAACCGTGAATTGCCATTGATCGTAGGCGGCATGCCAGTGTTCTCACGCAAGTGGGCTTCCGGTACATCGTTCGATCAGATACAGCTCATTCCACCGATTGCCAGTGGCCCCTACCTGATAGAGCGCTACGACGTTGGACGCTCGATCGCATTCAAGCGAAATCCTGCTTACTGGGGAACGGATCTTCCAGCGCGAAAAGGTGCATTCAATTTCGATCGTATCGTCTACCGATTTTACAAGGATGATGTTGCTCGCTTGGAGGCCTTCATGGCGGGCGAGTTCGACGTCGTCGTCGAGTACCGTGCGAAAAACTGGGCGCGCATGTACAAGGGCCCGAAGTTTGACAGCGGCGAGCTCATCAAGAAGACACTGCATCATCAGAATGGCGCCGGTATGCAGGCCTTTGTGATGAACCTTCGCCGCCCACAGTTTCAGGACAAGCGTGTGCGTCAGGCACTGGGGCTGGCACTGGATTTCGAGTGGATGAATCGGCAGTTGTTTTATGGCCAGTATCAGCGCATCGATTCCTTCTTCAGTAATTCGGAACTGGGCGCACACGGCCTGCCGTCGCCCGCTGAGCTGGCCTTGCTGGAGCCGATGAGGAACCAGCTCGACCCGGCCGTGTTCGGGCCGGCGCCGCTGCCACCGTCAACCAATCCACCGGCTTCGCTGCGCGCCAATTTGTTGAAGGCGCGTGAACTACTCAAAGAGGCTGGCTGGACCTATCACGACGGCGCGCTACGCAATGCGAAAGGTGAGCCTTTCGTATTCGAGATTCTCGATGATCAGTCGGCGCTGTCGCGCATCATCGCGGTGTATGTACGCAATCTGGAAAAGCTTGGCGTCGAGGTGCGTCAACGTACCGCTGACTTCGCACTGGTGCAGAAGCGTATGGAAGAATTTGATTTCGACATGACCAGCCAGCGCTTCTCCGACGTGACGAGCCCAGGCAATGAAATGTTCGACATGCTCGGATCGCGAGCGGCGGATGAGAAGGGGTCAAGCAATTATTGGGGTCTGAAAGACCCGGCGGTTGATAAGCTGGTAGCGGCATTGGTACGAGCGAACACGCGCGCCGAGCTGGTAGCCACTGCGCGCGCGCTGGATCGTGTGCTGCTCCATAAGCACATCGTCGTACCGCACTGGTACTCAGCCACGCATCGCGTCGCCTACCGCAACCGCTTTGGTATGCCAGCGGTGATGCCCAAGTATTATCAGGCGGATCCGTATGTTATTTCGAAGTGGTGGCAGATGAAGGCGCGTAAGGCGAATTGATAGTCTGTGGCATAAAGACCGTGGACCCCAGCTTCCGCTGGGGTGACGTTTTAAAAGGTGATGCATTTAAAAAGTCCGTGATCCCAGCGCAAGCTGGGATCCAAGGGGCGCTGAATAACAACTGACTCATGAACCTCTGGTCCTACATCCTTAAACGTGCACTGCTGATGATCCCTACCTTGTTGGGCGTCATCGCGATCACCTTTGCCGTGATCCAGTTCGTCCCCGGCGGTCCGGTCGAGCAGGCGCTGATTGAACTCAAGCGAGGGCAGGTCGGTGCTGGTGAATCCTCGGGTGGCGGTCGTTCCGAGTATCGTGGTCGGCAGGGGATTGATGCAGAGCGCGTCGCCGAGATCAAGGCGCTCTATGGTTTCGACAAACCGCCGATGGAGCGTTTCTGGCAGATGCTGAAAGGCTTCGCCAAGTTCGATCTCGGGCAGAGCTTCTATCATCATCAAGATGTCTGGGAGTTGGTGAAATCCAAATTGCCCGTATCTATTTCCATTGGTCTGTGGACCTTCTTCCTCACCTATCTGATATCCATACCTCTCGGCATTGCGAAGGCAGTGCGCGAAGGCTCACGTTTTGATCACGTGACCAGCATGCTGGTACTGGTGGGTTATTCGATTCCGGGTTTTGTGCTTGGGGTGGCCTTGCTGGTGCTGTTCGCGGGATCCAGCTTCGTGCAATGGTTCCCGCTACGCGGCCTGACCTCGGATGACTGGGACACGCTGTCTACGCTCGGCAAGGTAAAAGATTATCTGTGGCATATCACGCTGCCGGTGACGGCATCGGTCGCTGGCTCGTTCGCTGTGATGACGATGCTGACCAAGAACACCTTCCTCGAAGAGATTCGCAAGCAGTATGTAATGACTGCTCGCGCCAAGGGCTTATCGGAGCGTGCAGTGCTCTACAAGCATGTGTTTCGTAATGCCCTGATTCCGTTGGTGACCGGTTTTCCGGCTGCCTTCATCGGCGCTTTCTTCGCAGGTAGTTTGCTTATCGAAACGCTGTTCTCGCTCGACGGCCTGGGCCTGCTGTCATACGAATCCGTGGTGAGAAGAGACTATCCGGTGGTACTCGGTACCCTGTATCTGTTTACGCTGATCGGGCTCGTGGTGAAGCTGCTCGGCGATCTCTGTTATGTGTGGGCCGACCCACGAGTGCAATTCGAAAGCCTGTCGCAATGAACAACGAGAACCATTTCAATCTCTCGCCCTCGGTATCGCCGGGAAGGCGTATCTGGCACCGCTTCCGCAGTGATCGCCGCGGCTATGTCAGTCTGATTCTGTTCATTGTGCTGTTTGCGATCAGCTTGCTGGCTGAATTTGTATCGAATGACCGGCCGCTGGTTGCGCGCTATGACGGACAGCTGATGTTTCCTATCGTGCGCGATTATTCGGAGACAGCCTTTGGCGGCGATTTCGATTCTCCCGCGGATTACCTTGATCCCTTCATTCAGCAGCAATTTGCTAAAGACGGCAACTGGGCGATTTATCCGCTGAATCACTACCGCTACGACACCCTCAATTATTTTGCCAAATCGCCCAACCCGGCACCACCGTCAGGCGACAACTGGCTCGGCACCGATGACCGCGGGCGCGATGTATTCGCGAGATTGCTCTATGGCTTTCGGGTATCCATTCTGTTTGGTCTTGCACTGACCATTACTGGCACGATACTCGGTGTGATCACCGGAGCGATACAGGGTTATTTCGCCGGTCGAACCGATTTGCTATTCCAGCGGTTCATGGAAATCTGGGGATCCATGCCGGAGTTGTATCTGCTGATCATTTTCGCTTCTATTTTTGAACCCAGTATCGGACTGTTGCTGGTACTGCTATCGCTATTCGGCTGGATGGGCTTGTCCGACTATGTGCGTGCCGACTTCCTGCGTAATCGGCATCTCGACTATGTACAGGCTGCGCGCGCGCTTGGCTTATCGAATGGGCAGATCATCTGGCGTCATGTACTGCCGAACAGTCTGACGCCTGTCGTGACCTTTCTGCCCTTCCGTATGAGCGCAGCGATTCTTGCGTTAACCAGTCTCGACTTTCTCGGCTTGGGCGTGCCACCATCGACGCCCAGCCTCGGCGAGCTGCTGGCGCAGGGCAAGAACAATCTGGATGCTTGGTGGATCGCGCTGTCGACCTTTC
>CAZXRS010000183.1:0-4599 GCA_964642635.1 uncultured Bifidobacterium sp.
TGGCTGTTTTGTCGCCCTTGTAGGTAAAGTAGTAGGCAGGTTCGGGTGTATTCGGCAATCCGCTGGGCGTGGTACTGCAAGAACCTGCAGGTGTCGTGCAGTCATTTCTATAAATGATGCTTGCGAGATTGTCAGGCGCGGTGGGTTTGCTATTCCTTGAGCGCCACGCCATGAACGAGGTCGACAGATCTACCGATATCGCGCCGGGAACAAATCCGTCATAAGACGCCGACGTAAAATTTTGCTGTGGATACTCCTTTCCCTCCGCATCAACCGGAACCGGGTAACGGATCTGCGGGTTATAGTAAATTTTGTTGCACAGACTACTTCGATAACCCACTGCGTTCTGGTAGTTGTTATCGATGACCTCATCGCCGAGGTAGCTCCACTGCATGCTGCCCGAATCGTCGAGAATAAAGTAGATATTGGGCTTAACCGGCGATGCAAGAAGGAAATTGATCGGTGCCTGTGCCAGATCGGTGAGTGCAAATACTCTCGTGCAATAGATCATGAGCATCAGAACCAACCAGAGCATTCGCGTCGATCGCATACATGTCCCCATCAAAAGTGCACCAGCGTTTGTACAAATGCTGTCGTATTGCGCGGCCCACGTACCTGTACCGTGATACGGTAGTACACGGTATCGGCAGTCTGAAAGCGTGTCGATGCGCCGTAGCTCAGTTGCCCGCGATTACTGCTACCACCTTGTGCAGAGCGAAACATCAGGCAGCTATTGGATGCGGCATCGGGACTTCCGCTAGTGCGGCACAACCGGTGAATGACGTAACTCACCACATGGCCGGCCGGATCGGGTGCCAGTGCGGGTGCTGCCTTCATACAAGCGATACCGCCGCGGCCGGCGCAATCATCTGCGTCCCAGTCGATCGTGGCATCCGCGCTCGCGCCACGATTACCTGTCAGATCTAATCCGGTCGGCATATTGGCGTAATAACCGACGTCCGGATGATCGCTAAAGGGTTCAGCGGTATCAGCGCGCGCAGATAGCCAGGCGATGGCCGCTTCACTCCCTGCATCGGCAGCCATCACGGCAGCCTGCCGGAATGCGAAATTACCCGATACGAGCAGACCACTTGCGACAGCTTTTACCAGCGCAATGGCACCGAGACTCATCACGACGAGCACGACCAGTGCAATCACCAGTCCCGCACCTCGTTCAGATGCTAGGTATGCGTGCTTTATTGATCGTTCCATAGCTGATTACGCAATGGCACTTCGGTTTGCAGCACGCGGTAGCGCCAGCAACTCCAGTCAGTCAGGTGATCGACCTTGATTGTGGTTACCTCTAGTTTGTCGGTACCGGAATTACCCGCCAGCCAGGTGGGCGCTGTTGAATCGCAGGCTTCATCCCGGCGCTGCGCGACACGCGTGACGACGGCGATACGCACGGCCAGCATGCGCTGCCAATCGCCGGCATTGCCTACGATGCCGTTGCCATCGGCATCGATGATGTCGTCTCTCCATTGGGTGACTTGAGTTGGTGTTTGCGCACCGGCGCGCGCGTCGAATCCGTATTGCGCTTGCAGATTGACCACACCCTCGGCTAGTGTCGATGCGCGCCACACACCTCCTATTGCGTCGAAGGTCTCTACACTTAGCTGCTGATTCGTGTCCACGCTATAGCGTCGATGTGCCAGCATGCCGACATTCACTATCGGACTATCGGAGCCGAACACAGCTCCCGGAAGCACATCGCTGTCTGGTACCGGTTGTACTGTGTACCCACCGACCGCGACAGATCGTGTGGTCAGCAAAGCACAATCAGAACTTCCTGTTGAGCGCAGCAGTAGCTGCGCATTCGGCGTGATTCCAAGCGTACTGTTGACCGTAAGTTCACCACCATTATTTGTGTACGGTGCTATCAGACGGGCGGGTGGCAAAGCCTGTTCCCCAGCGGCCAGAATAGTCAGTCTATCGGGTTCACCGCCATTACCATTGTCGATCAGCACCGGCACCAAAAGGAAGCTGGCGTCCGGCACGTTTAATGCAGATCGATGCACAGTACAGCCCAGGCCAGTCGCTGCACCCAGTCCATGACCCGCAATCCGTAGTTCACGCGACAACACACTTGTCGCAAACACGGCGTTAGTTTGTGCATCTGAACTACCTGTCGTCGCACGACGGCGTGCATCAAACATCACCATCACATTCAGAATCACGAGCATTGCGATCATGCCGACAGCCAGACCAACCATGAGATCAACCAGGCTCAGGCCATGAAGACGCACGGTGACAGGGAGACGCATTCGTTAGTCCGTGATCCGTGTGGATATCACCAGCTGGTGCCGGGTGGTTTCTCCGGGAGACTGCCATCCGAGCGTAATGGTCACGTCGCGATCGTCGCTGATCATTATCTGAGGTGCATTGCCGGTGGCTGTCGCTGCGGGTAAGGTTGATTGAACGCGCTCTAGCCACTGCTGGTATTCATCGGATTGTTTGTCTCCAAACCGGGTACGCAATCCATTGACCGAGCGGTCTCCTGACCACATGCGACCGACAAGGTCCGACACTAACAAGCTGGCCTCGCTGCGATATCGTGCATTACCGCTCTCCACCAATGCCGCCGAGAGCAGCACCAGTAATCCGATAATTGCGATCGAAAAAACAACCAAGGTGAGTAAACTTTCAATCAATGCACTTCCATGCTGCCGGGAAGATAAGGTAGGGGTGTGCATTTCAAGATGGTCAGTGGCAATGCTCGGGATGACCGTTTGGAGCATTGGGATCACAGAGGCGCACCTGTCCCTGTGCGGCAATTAATACGATGCGCCGTCGTGCATTCGCGTCGGTCGCATGAGTAACATCGATGCGTGCGATATCGTCCCCAATGGCAACCGCGGGTGCCGCACCAATCGCATCAAACCGTACACCTGCGGGCATACCATGGCCCGCGGCGATCGATGAACTGAAGGAGGGCAGGTCGTGTAGTGTGGTCACACCCCATCGAACACCGGTACAGGTGTTTGCCGGCTGCTGACGGATCACGGCAGGACACCGCTTCGAGACCTGTACGCACACAAGACGCCAGGCCGGTCGACCTTCCCGATCGGTCAGTTCCAATCGTACGGATGTATTGCGCGACAGAGCCTCAGTTCGTGCCGCTTGCAACACGGATAGCAGACTGTTAGCACTGCCGCGTATCTCGATATCGCGTACCCACTGTCCCATGGCAGGTGCACCGATCGCCAGCACCACGGCACTGACCGACAAAGTCATGAGCACTTCGACCAGTGTCACACCGCTCTGTCGCCCCGACGGGTGAGGTATCAGCATGCGGCACCCGGTTTGCTCACCCAGCAGTCGAGCGGCGCCACTCCCCAGCCATCAGGCAAGGCAGTCGTACGGGTCTGACCCTGCTGATCAATCGTGAAGGTGAAACCCTTCATCGCTGACATACCCGTCGCACTCAATAGGAACGATTGCCCATCTTCTGGAGAAGCGCAGCTGAAATTGAATCGCTCGCTGTTCGGTAGTGTCACACCGCAGACATCACCGTTTCGGTAGCTTCGGTGATCCTGGTAGTACTGCTCAAGTCTCAGTGCGGTGAGCTGAAGCCCACTACTGGCTTCGGGAATGTAAGAGCGCAGCATATGATCGCGATAAGCCGGCAATGCAAACGCAGCAATGATGGCGGCAATCGCGACTACCACCATCAACTCGACAAGGCTGAAGCCTGCCTCAGAAGCAGCATCGGACATGGCGCAGGAAGGAAAAGTTTGATGCGCAGAATCTGAAAATCAGATTTGGCTTAGGTAGTTTGTGTGTTTCGGTGAACACTGCCAGCAATTGTTAGCTTGATCACTAACAATCACACGATGGTTTCGATAACCGACACTGCTCATCGATTAACGTACACCAACTCAACGAAAAGGAAGGTTGCGGAGGTGTTCAGTAAAGCGTAGTTTAGGCCTGCGCGTGATGGGTAGTGGGCAGCAAGCAGGCGTCGATGATGCGCAAGTCGTTGTCGCGTGCAAAGTCGCGCAGGAAGAGATAGGCCAGTGGCTCAAGTTCATGCAGCCGACCATCGACCAACACAGCGCGCACGCCCTCGATGAGCGTAGGCGTCACATAGGGCGAATAGCGCAGGTGACGGTCGAAGCCGTGTGACTCTTCGGGATGAAAACGACTCATGATGCCGCAGAGTCGATCTGCCCAGTCGCTGGGGCGGAACTGGCGTCCCGCAGTGGTCAGGCCCTGAATGATGAAGTCCGTGGCAGGTACGGCAGGGTCAGTATCGGGGCTGGACATCGTCAGGGGTTTTCAGCGCTTGGTGCGGGTGGGCGCGCCGATATTATGCGGCAGCGCAACAGTCCGCTATCTTACTGAAGACCGGGGTTCAAGCAAAGCGCGGATTGCAGGATTTCCCGGATGAACGCGGCTTTATCCTAACCAATTGGCAACAGATACGATCAGCAGCAACAGTATCCACAGCAACAACGCGCGCCAGATCAGTCCGACAGCACTCTGCAGCGAACGCAGCGATGGTTCATCGCCGGGCAGGATATCGATGTCGGCGTCAGGCTCAAGCGTGGCGACGTCGATCCCGGGCAGGTCTGGCGCGTACTCGGCCGGCGTGCCCAG
>CAZXRS010000184.1:0-4564 GCA_964642635.1 uncultured Bifidobacterium sp.
GAAATCTTCACCGGCCTTTTTCGGGTTCACGCCGGCGACGAACGCGTTTTTGCCATTCGCGTAGTCACGGCACATGCGGGTGTGGAACTGACCGGTCTTGCCAGTGATACCTTGCGTGATGACCTTGGTGTCTTTATTAATCAGGATAGACATGGTGTGTGCTTCCTCGTGAATTATTTGCCGTTGGCCGCTGCAACAACTTTTTGCGCGGCTTCTTCCATGGTGTCGGCCGAAATAATCGGCAGTCCGGAGTCGGCGAGCATCTTCTTGCCGATATCTTCATTGGTGCCCTTCATGCGCACTACCAGCGGCACCGATAAGCTCACCGCACGTGATGCGGTGATCACGCCTTCGGCGATCACGTCGCAGCGCATGATGCCGCCAAAGATGTTCACGAGGATGGCCTTGAGGCCCGGGTTCTTCAGCATGATCTTGAAGGCTTCGGTGACCTTCTCAGCCGTAGCGCCACCACCGACATCGAGGAAGTTTGCCGGCTCGCCGTTAAACAGCTTGATGGTGTCCATGGTCGCCATCGCAAGACCAGCACCATTCACTAGGCACCCGATATTGCCATCCAGTGAGATGTAAGCCAGATCGAACTTCGATGCCTCAACCTCAGCGGGATCTTCTTCATCGATGTCGCGGTAGGCGACGATTTCCGGATGACGGAATAGCGCGTTCGAGTCGAAGTTGAATTTTGCGTCTAGCGCAATCACCCTACCGTCGCCCGTCAGAATCAGCGGGTTGATCTCAGCCAGCGAAGCATCTGTTTCCCAATACGCTTTGTACAGACCCTGCAACTGTTTGCGCGCATCGGAGATGGAACCGGCAGGCACGCCAATTTTCGCAGCGATGTCATCAGCTTCAGCATCTTTCAGGCCGGTGGCCGGATCGATCTCGACCTTATGGATTTTTTCCGGATGCGTTGCGGCAACCTCTTCGATGTCCATGCCGCCTTCGCTTGAGGCCATCAGAACGACGCGTTGTGACACGCGGTCGGTGACCATCGATACATAAAGTTCTTTCTTGATGTCTGCGCCTTCCTCAATCAGCAGACGGCGCACTTTCTGGCCGCCGGGGCCGGTCTGGTGGGTGATCAGCTGCATGCCCATGATCTGATGCGCGTATTCCTTCACCTGATCGAGTGACTTAGCGACTTTCACGCCGCCACCCTTGCCACGACCGCCGGCGTGAATCTGCGCCTTAACCACCCAGACCGGACCACCCAGCGTTTCAGCGGCTTTCACAGCATCGTCAGCGTTCATGCACGGAATGCCACGCGGAACCGTGACGCCGTATTTGCTCAGGATCTCTTTACCCTGGTACTCATGGATTTTCATGCAGTCTTCCCCCTAAAGGCGCGATTGATTCACATTGAATAGAAAATTTGTTGTTGACTAGTCCACCGGCTTGATGGACCAGCGCGGGTAATACTTCGCCACCGCTGCGCCATCGCGCTTTAGCGCGTGACAGCGGTCGAGCTGGAAGGGTGGTTGGCTGTCTTCCTCATCCTGTTGGCCGTCGCGAGTCGACAACACGGAGCCGGCAAACGACTGAATGGTCGCCGTTGGCAACATGCTGGCCAATTCGGTCAGGTGAGTGCAACCGGCAACGCCGGAAAGACGGTCGCGCACGGCCTGCCTGAAGCCCTTGAGCAAATTCAGGCCGATCAGTTGCTGGTAGGCGGCACCGTATTCGCTGCAATAACCTGGATAGGGTGTAGCGACCGACGCGGCGAGTGCATCAACGATGTTGAAAGTGGTATCGACGGTGACTCGCAACCACAGGTCATGAATCGGTTCTCCAGCGTCGCGCGGTCCCGAACCGAGATTGATAGGGTGCGGCTTGGTGTCGGTGAGACGAGCCTCGATATCCCAGAGGCCATCATCGCGCTCGAAAGCCTGTGCGGCGATGCTGCGGACATGCCGCGGCACACGGGCGGTTTTCGGGGCTGGCAAAGACATAGGCATGAGGCGCAGAAATGCCCGTTGGGGCGTGCGCTCGATGTTCAGTGGTGCAGACCGTCGCAGCTTCTGCGACTGGTGCCGCTCCTGCGGCGCTGCAAAGCTGCCGAAGTTTAGCATAGCCTTCTAGGCTATTGACCCGCGTTTATTGGGCCATTTCGGCAAAGTCCGACTTGCTAAGTGTCTTCAGATACCGTTTTTTTTGCGCGCCGCATCACAGACTGGATTGCACCATGCGAAAAGCCACGCTGCTGCAAAAAACGCATCTGCTTGGCCGCCTCTGGCGCATCGGTGGCGGGCTGGCGAAATTTCCGAGACCAGACTTCCCAGGCCCGCTCGTCTTCTCCTGACACGAGTTCACCCTTGAGGCCGCTCACCGTGGCCTCGTCGATGCCATGGCTTTGCAACTCAGACACGATGCGCGAATTACCGAAGCGCGCAGCGCGCCGGTTCGCCAGTGACTCGGCGAAACGCTCCTCGGAAAGGAATTTTTGCGCCTGAAGCCAGTCGAGTACCGCGGCGACATCATCACCTTCCTCTGCATGCCGAGCCAGCTTGCGGCCCAGCTCCAGCCGGCTGTGCTCGCGCGCCGCGAGATAACGCAGCGCGCGCGCCTTCAAGCTGAGCTTCGGACGGGGCAATTACTCCTCGGCGGCGGCGGCCTTGCTCTTGCGCGTAGGCGCAGCTACTTCTGCGCTCGCCGTCGTTGCCGCTACTGGCAGGGCAGCAGCCATCGGTGGGAGCTGAGGCACGCCCAGATGCGCGCGTACCTTATTTTCGATCTCGTACGCCATCTCAGGACGCTCTTTCAGGAAAATACGCGCATTGTCCTTGCCCTGACCGACGCGCTCGCCGTTGTAGCTGTACCAGGCGCCAGATTTTTCGACAATTTTCGCCTCGACGCCGAGATCCAGAATCTCGCCCTCGCGCGACGTACCCTCTCCGTAAAGGATGTCGAAATGCGCCTCTCTGAATGGCGGAGCAACCTTGTTCTTTACGACTTTCACCCGGGTCTCGTTGCCGATCACTTCGTCACCCGACTTGATTGAGCCGGTACGGCGAATATCCATGCGGACTGACGCATAGAACTTCAGCGCGTTACCGCCGGTCGTGGTTTCTGGGTTGCCGAACATAACGCCAATCTTCATCCGGATTTGGTTGATGAAGATCACCATCGTATTGGTGCGGCTGATCGATCCGGTCAGTTTGCGCAGCGCCTGTGACATCAGTCGCGCCTGAAGACCCGGCAGCGAATCACCCATGTCACCCTCAATCTCAGCCCGCGGCGTCAGCGCGGCGACCGAGTCGATGACGACCAAGTCGACCGCACCAGAGCGCACCAGTGCGTCCGTGATCTCAAGCGCCTGCTCGCCCGTGTCTGGCTGAGAAATCAGCAGATCTTCGAGATTCACACCGAGCTTTTGCGCATAGACACTGTCCAATGCGTGCTCTGCATCGATGAAGGCGCAGGTGCCGCCAAGCTTTTGCATTTCTGCGATCACTTGTAGCGTCATCGTGGTCTTACCCGATGATTCAGGCCCGTAGATTTCGATAACGCGTCCACGCGGCAGCCCGCCAACGCCAAGCGCCACGTCGAGGCCGAGTGATCCGGTCGATACGACCTGAACTTCCTCGGCGACCGCGCCGTCCATGCGCATTACCGAGCCCTTGCCGAACTGCTTCTCAATCTGTGCCAGGGCGGCGCCCAGTGCCTTTGCCTTTTCGGAATTGCCGAGTTTCTTGTCGTCCATGCGTACTCTCTCAGTGCGGTGGGAATTGAAACGTACTGTATAAAAATCCAGTGAAAAGTGCAAGCGGAATCTCAAAGATACACATTTGACAAGTGGGAAACCCCGTAAATCCCCAGCTTTGGAGGATTTATTGCCGGCAACATGCAAACCCAATAGACTGCAGATATTCCACGGGAAGCGACGCCAGATCGCCCCGATGACGACAATAAAACATCGCCGGAATTAACAAATTCATACCACCCGGCCTTCAACCACCACAGATGAACCGCCATGCGCATCCTGCTCGCCGAAGATGACAGCGTCCTCGCCGATGGACTGACTCGCTCGCTTCGCCAGTCCGGTTATGTCACCGATTGCGTCAACAACGGTCAGGCCGCGGACAACGCGCTGTCTACGCAGGACTTTGATCTGCTGATCCTCGACCTCGACCTGCCGCAAATGTCCGGTCTTGAGGTATTGCGGCGCATGCGCGCACGCGAATCCCGCGTGCCAGTGCTCATACTGACCGCGAATGATTCGGTCGAGCAGCGCGTGAAAGGACTCGATCTCGGCGCCGACGACTACATGGCGAAACCTTTTGCACTGTCCGAGCTCGAGGCGCGTGTGCGCGCCCTGACCCGACGCGGTGCTGGGGGCGGACCCACTGTAATCCGGCATGGCCCGCTATCGTTTGATCAGGTTGGACGTATCGCTTATGTGAACGACCAAATGATTGACCTCTCTGCGCGCGAACTTGGTCTGCTTGAAGTACTGCTTAAACGCAGTGGACGCCTTGTGTCGAAGGAGCAGTTGGTTGACCATCTGTGCGAATGGGGCGAGGAAGTGTCCAACAACGCCATCGAAGTCTAT
>CAZXRS010000185.1:0-4558 GCA_964642635.1 uncultured Bifidobacterium sp.
TTGGATACATCAGCCTTTCGAGATGTATGACGAACTCACACCGGATGCTTTTGACTAGTTAGCAAAAAGATATAAGTTTTATATATCTTTGCATGTCACAGCTTTCGAGTCCCTCCCGCAAAGCAGTGCTTTGCTTGTGGGCTTCTTTTTAATTAGGCGAAAACAAAGTCCGCTTAAGCGAACTTTGTTTTCTAATAGATGGTGCCCACGGAGGGACTCGAACCCCCACACCTTGCGGCACATGGACCTGAACCATGCGCGTCTACCAATTCCGCCACGTGGGCTTAAAGAACCCAAGATTATAGAGACTTGGCAAAAAAAGTCAATCGCCGGGGCAACGCTCTGGCGCACTTGGCTCGCAAGCATGATCGAAGCTTTCCCGGCACATCACTCGTACGTCCGTTACACTAACGCGGTTTATTCTCCAATATTTAGTCCCATCTTTTGAGCCAGTACCCATACAGCATACCCAGCCGGGAGGAAATCCTCGGCATCCTGCGCACATCTTCTGAGCCGCAGACCCTCGCGGCGATTGCTAAGGCACTCTCCGTGAAGGAGAAAGAACTCGACGGACTCACGCGCCGGCTTTCGGCCATGGAGCGCGATGGACAGATCAAGCCCGACCGCAAGGGCCGCTTGCAGCTCGCTAACACGTCGAGCTTTATCGAAGGCCGAGTCTCAGCGCATCGCGATGGTTATGGTTTTCTGATTCCCGATGAGGGCGAAGATATATTCCTGTCCGATCGTGAGATGCAGAAAGTGATGCACGGCGATCGCGTGCAGGTGCGCGTGACCGGTGTCGACCGACGCGGGCGCCCTGAAGGCAGCATCGTCGAAGTGATTCAGCGCGCCAACACGCATGTGATTGGTCGATTGGTCAACGAGAACGGTGCCTGGTTGGTGGTGCCGGAAGATAAGCGCATCAGCCACGACATTTTGCTCGCGGGGCCACCTGCCAAAGGTAAGTCGGGACAAGTCGTAAGCGTCGAACTGACCGAGCAACCATCGCGCTATTCACAGCCGGTTGGCAAAATCACTGAGGTGCTCGGCGATATCGATGACCCCGGCATGGAAATCGAGATCGCTGTTCGCAAGTATGGTGTGCCGCATGAGTTTTCCGACGCCGCGCAAAAGCTTGCATCTCATTTACCGTCTGTCGTGACGGATGCTGATCTTGACGGTCGTGTTGATCTGCGCGACGTCCCGCTCGTGACGATCGATGGCGAAGACGCGCGCGATTTCGATGATGCGGTATATTGCGAGCCCTGCAAAATTGGTCGGGCGAATGGTTATCGCCTGATCGTCGCCATTGCTGACGTCAGTCATTACGTGAAGCCGAACGATGCGCTCGATGTCGATGCGCTCGAACGTAGCACCTCAGTCTATTTCCCGCGCCGCGTGATTCCCATGCTGCCGGAGAAGCTGTCGAACGGTCTCTGCTCGTTGAATCCCGAAGTTGATCGACTGACCTTGGTCTGCGACGCGGTGATCACGATGGAGGGCGAAGTCCGCGCCTACCAGTTCTATCCGGCGGTGATACATTCAGCCGCGCGCCTGACCTATACCGAAGTCGCCGCGGTGCTCGCTAATACGCGTGGACCGGAAGCGCAACGCCGCCGTGAATTGCTGCCGCATCTGCAAGACCTGTACAACCTGTTTCAGGTGTTGTTCGCTGCGCGCAAGGAGCGCGGTGCGATGGAGTTTGAGACCACTGAGACTTACATCGTCGTCAATGCCGCAGGCAAGATAGAAAAGATCCTGCCGCGAACGCGCAATGATGCGCACCGTCTGATCGAAGAGTGCATGCTGGCCGCTAACGTGTGCGCCGCTGACTTCCTGGAGCGTAATAAGCATCACGGGCTGTATCGTATTCATGCCGGCCCAACGGAAGAGAAGCTAAACCAGCTGCGTACTTTCCTTAAGCAGCTCGGGCTATCGCTCGGCGGCGGGCTGTCGCCTGTGGTAGGCGACTATGCGGAGCTGATGGACAAGATCAAAGGTCGTCCAGACGCCATACTGCTGCAAACCATGCTGCTGCGTTCGATGCAGCAGGCGGTGTACAGCCCGGACAATATCGGCCACTTCGGATTGTCGTATAACGCGTACGCACATTTCACCAGCCCGATTCGTCGCTATCCTGATCTTCTCACGCATCGTGCGATCAAGGCCATCCTGCAGGGTAAGCATTACCACCCGAAGGGCATAGAGGCTGAAACCTTGAATACCAACCTGTCACCCGCTGCGCGCAAGATGCAGGCGAAGGATAGGGCCGCTGGCAAAAAGCGCGCTGAAGGTGATCTGGCCATCTGGGAAGCACTCGGCATTCACTGCTCGGCCAATGAGCGCCGCGCGGACGAGGCATCGCGCGATGTGGAGGCCTGGCTGAAATGCTATTTTGTACGCGATAAGCTCGGCGAAGAATTCACCGGAACGATTGCAGGTGTCGCATCGTTTGGTATTTTTGTGCAACTGGATGCCCTGTTCATCGAGGGCATGGTCCATGTCACCGATCTGGGTGCTGATTACTTCCAGTATGACGAGGCGCGGCACGAGTTGCGCGGAGAACGTACAGGCATTCGCTATCAGCTGACTGATCGTGTCACCGTGCAGATCAGTCGTGTGGATCTCGACGCGCGCCGTATCGATTTGCGCCTTGTCCATGATCCGGACATTCATACACAACTGGAGAAAGAATCGCGCCGCGCCGACGCTGAGCATGCACGCAGTGGTTTGTTCGGAGCGAAAAAAGCCGCGAAAAAAGCGTCCAAAAAAACACCGAAAAAAGCTGCACCGGCGAAACCGGCGGGCGTGAAGGCGCGCAAGGCGGCGAAAGCCACGAAAACTGCCCAATCGTCTTCTCGCAAGGGCAAGAAGAAGCGCAGTTAAGCGTTCATGTAAAGTCGACCCATGAAATCGAAAATGATCTTTGGCTTCCATGCCGTCACCGCGCGCCTACGGCATGACGCGTCATCCGTGGAAGAAATCTATGTCGACGCCTCGCGTCATGATCGCCGCATGGGTGATCTATTGCGTGCGGCGAAGGCCTCGAATGTACGCGTGATACAAGCGGAGGATCAGCGTCTGGATGCCATGGTCGGTACGCGACGTCATCAGGGCGTAGTGGCACGAGCCGGAGAAATATCTCTGGCTCGTAATCTGGCTGAGTTACTCGATCTTATACAAGGCCCACCCTTGCTCCTGCTGCTCGATGGTGTGACCGATCCTCACAACCTCGGCGCCTGTCTGCGGGTAGCGGATGGTGCTGGCGCGCACGCCGTGATCGCACCCAAGGATCGCGCAGTCGGGCTGAACGCTACCGCTGCAAAAGTGGCCAGCGGCGCGGCCGATACCGTGCCTTACATCACAGTCACGAATCTATCGCGCACCATGCGTGAATTACAGGAGCGAGATATCTGGCTGACCGGTACCACGGACGACGCGGAGCAAAGCCTGTATGACGTCGATTACACCGGAGGCACGGCATTCGTCATGGGTTCCGAGGGCGAGGGTATGCGTCGCCTGACTCGTGAGAACTGCGATCGGTTGGTCAATCTGCCCATGATGGGCTCGGTCGAAAGCCTGAATGTGTCGGTAGCCTCAGGTGTGTGTCTGTACGAGGCACGGCGGCAGCGTCTGAAGGCCGGCTGACGTAAACTCCCAGCAATCTCGGCCAATCTAATAAAATCGGGAGTTCACACCCGGAGTTCTCTCATGTTCAGCCGTATCAACGAAGACATCAGTAGCATCATGGAACGCGATCCTGCGGCGCGCAGCCGCTGGGAGGTGCTCACCTGCTATCCGGGGTTGCACGCGATCGTGATGCATCGCTGGGCTAGTGCGTGCTGGCGTCGCGGGTTCAAATGGGTGGGTCGTTTTATCTCGCACATAGCGCGTGGACTGACGGGCATCGAGATTCATCCGGGCGCTACGATCGGGCGGCGCGTGTTTATCGATCACGGCTTCGGTGTGGTGATCGGCGAAACCGCCGAGGTTGGTGACGATTGCACCATCTATCAGGGCGTGACGCTCGGTGGTACGTCACTCTCTAAGGAAAAGAAGCGTCATCCAACGCTTGGTCGCGGCGCGATCATTGGCGCTGGGGCGAAAGTGCTCGGATCGTTCACAGTCGGTGAGGGAGCGAAAGTCGGATCGAATGCAGTGGTGGTGAAGGAAGTACCGGCCGGTGCAACCGCCGTCGGCAATCCTGCTCGCATCATTGAGAAGCAGAGCGGCAGTGAACTCGATGACGCTGCGGCGCGGATGTTTGCAGCGTACGGACTCACGCCCAATGGCGACGATCCGATATCCAAAGCGCTGCATGGCCTGATCGATAATGCGTCCTCGCAAGAGCTGCAACTCGTGAAGATCTTGGCGGCGCTGAAGGCCGCCGGTATCGAGGTTGAGTCTGTGCCCGAGCTCGATCAGTTCAATCCGGAGCGTTTGAACAAACTGGTGGAGTGAGTTGCGCGCGCTCCTGTTCGCGTATTCTCAGTACACGCCGTTGTACCTTTCCGGTCGTTGTCATTGGTAGCGCGTCAATGAACTCGATCTCCTTAGG
>CAZXRS010000186.1:0-4556 GCA_964642635.1 uncultured Bifidobacterium sp.
GGTGGCCGATGCGCTTGGTGTTCCTATCATCGATAACTATTGGCAGACCGAAACCGGCTGGCCGATTTTGTCGATTGCAAAAGGTGTCGAAGACAAGCCCACTCGTCTGGGCAGCCCTGGTGTGCCGATGCCGGGCTACCGAGTGAAGATTCTGAACGAGGCTACCGGCGCACTGTGCGGCGCGAATGAAAAAGGCGTGGTGGTGATCGAAGGGCCGCTACCGCCGGGTTGCTTGCAGACAGTCTGGGGTAATGATGAACGTTTCATCAAATCTTACTGGTCTAATTTTAATACCGAGCAGGTGTACTCGACCTTCGACTGGGGGATTCGTGACGAAGACGGCTACTACTTCATCCTTGGTCGCACTGATGACGTGATTAACGTTGCAGGTCATCGCCTTGGTACTCGAGAAATCGAAGAGAGTATCTCCAGTCACGAGAATGTTTCCGAAGTTGCGGTGGTCGGCGTCGAAGATAAAGTGAAGGGACAGGTGGCGATGGCCTTCGTGATCCCTAAGCACGCGGACAAGGTGGCAACGCCTGAAGCCAAGAAGCAGCTCGAGAAAGAAATCTTTGGTGTCGTCGATCGCCAACTCGGCGCTGTTGCGCGTCCGGCGCGGGTATTCTGCGTGAATCTACTGCCGAAGACACGCTCGGGCAAATTACTGCGGCGTTCGATTCAGGCGATTTGCGAGGGTCGTGATCCCGGTGATCTGACCACGATCGAAGATCCGTCGTCGCTCGCTCAGATTCGTGAGGCTTTGCAATCCTGAGACTTCAGTTGAAGGCACGGCCGGTAGTTACTCACCGACCCATGGGTTCCAGTTTGCCCCCAGCTTTCGCTGGGACAGTGACTGGGGACGACGGTGTTCATAGCGGAACCTTCAACTCGTCGGCACAGCGAAGGCTGGGATCCAGCGACTTTGGTGGTATATCGCCAGCGTTCGCGATTAACGCAATAGCACTAGACGCAGATCAGATTTTTTACGCGCTCAGCGTAGCAATCACCGGCGTGTGATCAGAGGGCTGTTCCCACTTGCGGGGTAGCTTGTCGATCTCACACGCGGTGCAGCGCGAGGCCAGCGGCGCTGAGAGCAGGATATGGTCGATACGCAGACCCCTGTTTCGCCTGAACGCCATCTGCCGATAATCCCACCAGCTATAGAGCTTCTCCGCCTGCGGGAATAGCCGAAACGCATCTTTCAGATTCAGAGCGATCAATCGCTCGAATGCGGCTCGCTCAGCGTCAGAGCACAGTACCTGACCGGCCCAGGCGGCGGGGTCGTGAACATCATCGTCAGCCGGCGCGATGTTGTAATCGCCGAGCAGCGCGAGACTCTCATGTTGCTTCAGTTCGTCACCTAGCCAGCGCTCAAGCGCGTCCAGCCAGCGCAGCTTGTACTGATACTTGTCGCTGTCGACCGCCTGTCCATTCGGTATGTACGCGCATACGATGCGCATGCCGTCGATGGTCGCGCTGATAATCCGCTGCTGCTCATCTTCGAACAGCGGATTGTTCTTCACGATATCCGTCATCGGGTGCCGCGACAGGATGGCAACGCCGTTATAAGTTTTCTGCCCGGTGAACGCGACCTGATAGCCAGCGGCTTCGATCTCGGCCACCGGAAACTTGTCGTCGGTGAGTTTGGTCTCCTGCAGACACAGCACATCGACGGGCGATGACTCCAGCCATTGCAGTACCTGCGGCAGGCGAACCTTCAGCGAGTTGACGTTCCAGGTGGCGAGTTTCATCAAAAACAAGCCTGATTATTTCTTCGCGCGTTCGATGAGGAACGTGGTCAGCAGCGGCACCGGACGGCCCGTAGCACCTTTTGCTGCGCCACTCTTCCAAGCCGTGCCGGCAATGTCCAGGTGTGCCCAGGTGTATTTGCGCGTAAAGCGTTCGAGGAAGCAGGCGGCCGTAATCGAGCCTCCTGGCGGCCCGCCGATGTTCGCGATGTCAGCGAAATTCGACTTCAGTTGCTCCTGATAGGCATCCTCGATCGGCATACGCCATGCGGTATCGTTGGCTGCCTTGCCTGCTGCCAGCAGTTCATCGGCGAGGGCATCATGCGCGTCGTCGTGCCGCGTGAACAGACCGGTGTTGTGATGACCCAGTGCAGTAATACATGCGCCGGTGAGTGTGGCGATGTCAACGACGGCCGCCGGCTTGAAGCGCTCGACATAGGTTAATGCGTCGCACAGAATGAGACGACCTTCGGCATCCGTGTTCAGGATTTCGATGGTCTGTCCCGACATGGACGTGACGATATCGCCCGGACGCGTGGCGCGTCCCGAGGGCATGTTCTCGCAAGTCGGGATCACGCCGATCACGTTCAGTTTCAGCTGCATCTCGCCGATCGCACGGAAAGTACCCAGCACCGAACCCGCGCCGCACATGTCGTATTTCATCTCATCCATACCGGCGCCGGGTTTCAGTGAGATACCGCCGGTATCGAAAGTGATACCTTTGCCGACCAGTACGACCGGTGCTTCTTTCGATTTGCCACCCATGTGCTTAAGAACGATGAACTTCGGTGGCTGTTCGCTGCCTTGGGTCACCGACAGAAAGCTACCCATCTTCAGCGCCTCAAGCTGCTTGCGATCGAGTACCTCGACGCTAAAGTGGTAATCCTTTGCCAGCTGCTTCGCGGTTTGTGCGAGATAGGTCGGGGTGCAAATGTTCGGCGGCAGGTTGCCCAGTGTCTTGGTCAGGTCCATGCCGTTGGCCACAGCAACGGCCTGCGCCAGTGCCTGCTTAGCTTCAGACTGACGGGACGCCTCAACGCCAATAGCGATCTTTTTAACGCTATGCTTACTATCATCTTTCTTGCTCTTTAGTGCATCAGTACGGTAAGTGTTTTCGCGTACCGCCAGCGCGAGCGTGCGTATGCACCAAGAGGCATCACGCCCGAGTACTTTGTCGAGTGGCAGTGCAATGAGCGCATCGCTAGCGCCCAGCGTCGACAGCGCGCGCGCTATAGCCTGAGCGGCTGCGCTGAGATTACGATCGGTGACGCCTCCCTCAGCGCCCAGACCGACCAGAAGCACACGTTTTGCATGGGCAGCCGGCCGGTGCAGCAGCAGCGTGCTCCCTGCCTTGCCAGTGATGTCGCCACTCTTGAATGCGGAGGCCAGCAAGCCTTTGTCATCGAAGAGTTTCGCCGCGGGCGTGAGCTTGCCACTCTCGTAGACGCCGACGACCACACAACCGGTCTTCTGCTCGGCGATTGCGTTTTTTGTACTGAAAGCTTTTATGCTAAAGTCCATGACCGCTCCTCATTAATCCTCCGGAATTATAGTCCCGAATGATTTTTCAGCGCGCCATACGCCGCGAGTTGCTTAATACGGTCGGCGCAGTCTTCACAACCCTGTTCACCATCGTGGTCACGGTCATGCTGATCCGCATCCTCGGCGATGCGGCCGCCGGCAGGATCGCGCCCGCTGATGTCGCAGCCATGCTGGGCTTCGCGTCGCTCGGCTACCTCCCGGTCATTATTTCTATGACGGCTTTCATTGCCGTATTGCTGGTGGTGGCCCGCAGCTATCAGGATTCCGAGATGGTGGTATGGTTCGCTTCCGGACTGTCATTGACCAAGTGGATCCGTCCGGTAATGACGGTCGGTATTCCATTGGTCGTGATTACCGCGCTACTGTCACTATGGCTGACGCCATGGGCAAACCGCACCTCGGCGCAATATCGGGATCGTTTCCAACAGCGCGAGGACATTTCACGCGTCTCACCTGGGAAATTTCAGGAATCGTCGAGCGGAGACAAAATATTCTTCGTCGAGGGATTGGCCAATGATGCCAGTCGGGTAAATAACGTGTTCGTCCGCCATGGCGGCAGCGAAGATAGCGTGGTGGTGGCGGAAGAGGGTGCGGTGAAAGTCAGCAGCAACGGCGATAAGCAACTCGAGTTATTCAAGGGACGTCGTTATGAAGGCGCGCCGGGCGGCAATGATTTCCGTGTACTGGAGTTCAACAAATACTCGGTGATCATGTCCCAGGGTAATGGAGCGCTACGCGACATTAAGTCTTCACGTGCACTTGATACGCCGCAACTGATCGTCGATCCGACCGCTACGAACCTCTCCGAGTTATTGTGGCGAATATCCATGCCGCTGGTGTGTCTGTTACAGATGTTGATCGCTGTGCCACTGGGCTTTGTGAATCCCCGTCGTGGCCGAGCGATGAACCTCGTCATCGCGCTGCTGCTAGCTGTCACATACAGCAACGTGATTGGTATTTTGCAGGCTGGTGTGGCAAGTGGCCGGATGGGATTTGGTATGGCTTGGTGGCCAGTACATCTGTGTGCACTGGCGTTGATCATCTTGCTATTCTTCTGGCGCGACAATACTAATAGCCGCTGGCATCCGGCCCGCCTTCTGGGGGTGCTGCGTAATGCACTGCTGGTTCGACAGGGGAAAGCAGCATGAGTGTGCTTCATCGGTATTTCGCCTCCGAGATCTATCGTGCCGTATTGTTTGTACTGAGCGCCTTTCTGTCACTGTTCGCGTTTTTTGATCTGATGGGCGAGCTGGGTTCCATCGGTCG
>CAZXRS010000187.1:0-4467 GCA_964642635.1 uncultured Bifidobacterium sp.
GAGCACTAGCGATCCAACTGATCATTAACCGTGAGTGGGGTCTCGCCAAGAACGAGAATCCGAATCAGGGTGCGTTCATTCTCGACGAGCTGACTGACCTTGTTGAAGAAGCGGTGTTACAGGAATTCGAGCGCATCGCCGAGCGCGGCGGCGTGCTGGGCGCGATGGAGACCGGCTACCAACGCAGCAAGATTCAGGAAGAGTCGATGCTGTATGAGCACAAAAAGCATGATGGCAGTTTGCCCATCATCGGCGTAAATACTTTCCGCAATCCAAACGGAGACACGACTCCGCAGACACTTTTACTAGCGCGCTCGACAGACGATGAAAAACAGTCGCAGCTGAAGCGGCTGGCTGATTTCCATCAGCGACATAAAGACGAGGCGCCGAAGGCACTTGCAGTGCTGCAGCAAGCGGTGATCAATGACGAGAACGTGTTCGTACAGCTAATGGATGCGGTGCGGGTCTGTTCGCTGGGACAGATCACCGAGGCGCTATTTGAGGTGGGTGGGCAGTACCGGCGAAGCATGTAGCGCAGTCATAGTGTTTCAGCGCAGGGGATCTGGCTGGAACGTCGCCACCTTCCGGATGCCGGAATATTACAATGCAGCATGTCCTTCACCTTAGATACGTTCGATCCGACTGACTCCGCACTCGAAGCGCGGCTGTCAGCGATCGACATCGCCGCCTACGGCACAAGTCGCAATCACGTGAGCGGTAAAGTCACACGACTATCGCCTTACATCACTCACGGCCTCATTACGATTCCTGAGTTATTCGAGCGACTTCCCGAACTCAAGCTCAGCGACAAGCTTGCTTTTGAATTTGGCTGGCGCGAATTCTTTCACCATGTGTGGAGCCGCGAGGGCGACCGGATCTTGACTGATATGCGGCCCGGAGTGCCCGATGTGAGCTATGCCGATGTTCTGCCTGATGATATTCGCGAAGGTCGCACGGGTATCGCCGCAATCGATCAAGCAGTACATCAACTGTACGCTACCGGCTACCTTCATAATCATGCCCGTATGTGGGTGGCGAGTTATGTGGTTCATCTGCGTAAGGTGCACTGGCGTACTGGCGCAGACTGGATGTATGCGCACCTGCTCGATGGCGATCTCGCATCGAATCATCTGTCATGGCAGTGGGTAGCGGCCACCTTCAGCAGCAAGCCCTACTTGTTCAATGCCGAGAACGTCGCGCGCTACGCTCCTGCGACCTGGCACTGCACGGGTAGTGCCATAGATACGAGCTATGAAGCGCTCGAGCACATCGCGCGTAGCAACGAAACGGTTTCAGCTGCATCGTCACTGGTCGGCGCCCGCGAGCCTGAAGTACTCGCCGCGCCCACATCGCTGTCGTCGGCATCAATACCAAAAGTGGAACGAATCCGTCTCCTACACCCCTGGATGCTGGCGGATCGTCCATTCGATGGCCTGCGGCTGGGCGTGATCCACCTACCCTTTCATGCGAATTTCCGCTGGTCAGGGCTGCGCTGGCGCTTCGTGATGGATAGAATGTCGACCATCACAGACGCCGTCTTCATCGGCGACTTGCACGAGCTGAAAAATATGCTGGCCGAGACCCCGTACATCGAATCGACCGATACCCTGAACTCTGGCTACCACAAGGTGTTGCCGGCGCTGTGCACGCATCGGGTAGATGCGCCACGCTATTTCGCCAATCCTATGAAGACCTGCCGCTCGTTCTCCTCATTCTGGGCACAGTGCGCCGGCGAACGGCACGAGCGAGGCTGGCACCGATGAAGCTGGGCGTCGTCTGGTTCAAGCGCGATCTGCGCGTGTTCGATCACGCGCCGCTGGTCGAGGCCGCTAAACATCGTCAGGTGCTGCCACTGTATGTGTACGAACCCGAGCTGGTGCGCGCACCAGACTGCGCGACGCAGCACATCCATTTCATCAACGAATGTCTGACTGACCTTGATCAGGCACTGTCCGCACGCGGCAGCCCTTTATTGATTCAGTTCGGCGAGATCATCACGGTGTTCAAGCGCGTGCTCGACACCTTCGGCCCGTTCACGCTGTATTCGCATGAAGAAACTGGCAATGCGATCAGCTACGAACGCGACAAGCGCGTTGCCGCATGGTGCCGCGAGAATGGTATCGATTGGAAAGAATTTCCATCGAATGGTGTGGTGCGCCGACTCGCTTCACGCGATGCCTGGTCTGAGATATGGATGGAGCGAATGAAACAAGCCCCGCTGCCTGCGCCGGACTTTCTCGGCAGGCCTCCGGGTGAACTTAGCCCCAATGGCATCATGCAGCCGCGCTGGATGGGCACGCAGGGTGAGGATAAGCCGCTGCGGCAAAAAGGCGGACGCAAACACGCCGCGCTGCTTTTCAAGGAGTTCATCAATCAGCGGGTCAGCAGTTATCGTCAATCTATGTCCAGCCCGCTGACGGCGGTCGATACATGCTCGCGACTCTCGCCTTATATCGCGTATGGCGCGCTATCGATTAAAGAGATTGTGCATCGGGTGTGGAAGGCGCGCAGCGAATTGAATGCGATGCCGGAACGGGTTCGACCGAAGGGAGCGTTGGAGGGGCTGAAATCTTTCGAGAGCCGTCTACACTGGCACTGTCACTTCATTCAAAAACTCGAATCAGAACCTGAGATCGAAACGCGCAACCTGCACCGAAGCTTTGACGGCGTGCGCGAGCCACATTTTAATGCCGACTATTTCGATCGCTGGCGCAAAGGTGAAACCGGCTTCCCGCTGATCGATGCGTGTATGAAGATGCTGGCAGAGACCGGCTGGATCAATTTCCGCATGCGCGCGCTGCTGATCAGTTTTTCGAGTTACCAGCTGTGGAATCACTGGCACGAACCGGCACTGCATCTGGCGCGCGAATTTCTCGATTACGAGCCAGGTATTCACTATCCACAGATACAGATGCAATCCGGTGTCACCGGCATCAACACGCTGCGTATCTACAATCCGGTGAAGCAGGCACAGGATCAGGATCCGGACGGCGCCTTCGTGAAGCACTGGTTACCGGCATTACAGAACGTGCCAGCGGAATTCATATTCGAGCCATGGACTATGCCGCCTTCATTGCAACAAGAATGTGGCGTGATCATTGGCGATACTTATCCCGCGCCGGTGGTTGATCACTTAGCCACCGCACGCTATGCCCGCACGACGCTATGGGCGCTACGTCGCGAGCCAGACGCACGCGAAGAAGCGCGGCGCGTATTCGACAAGCATGGCAGCCGCAATCCGTCGCGCGAAGGCCGTCGGCCGGCAAAAGCGAAATCCTCGGCTGCAAAGCAAGACGATTCGACACCACCACCACAGCTTTCGCTGGGACTCGAATGAGCCGCTCATGTTGAGAGGTGTGCTTGCCGCCGGCGCGGCGTTTACGCTCTGGGGCATGTTCCCGGCGTATTTCCGGTTGATGAAGCAGGTACCACCGCTGGAAATTCTTTCGCATCGCGTGTTGTGGTCAGTGGTCTTCCTGTTGATGATCGTGGCCGCGCGGCGGCAGTGGGGTTGGACGACTTCGCTACGCAACCAGCCGCGCATCGCGCTGGCCTTCGTTGGTAGCGCCGCCATGCTCAGTCTGAATTGGGTGGTCTACATCTGGGCCGTCACGCATTCGCATGTGGTAGATGCATCGCTCGGCTACTTCATCACGCCGCTGTTTAACGTACTGTTCGGGATCCTGCTGGGCGAGCGTCTGCGCATGGCGCAGTGGCTTGCCATAGGTCTGGCTGCGTGCGGTGTGCTGTGGCTGACCGCGACTTCCGGCCAATTACCGTGGATAGGTCTGGTGATCGGTATTACGTTCAGCTTGTATGGACTGATACGTAAGGTCGCAGCCTTGGGCGCGCTCGAAGGTCTCACGCTGGAAACGGTGCTGATGCTGCCTGTCGCCGGTGCGTTCCTGCTGCTGCCGGAGGCAGGTTCGTCCCATGCATTTGGCACTGGCGCCTCCATCACGCTATTGCTGATGTCTGCCGGCCCGGTTACCGCGGTGCCGCTACTGATGTTTGCCTATGGCGCCAGACGTATACCGCTATCCGTCGTCGGTTTGTTGCAATACATCGTCCCGACCATGCAACTGATGCTGGGCGTGTGGCTCTACGACGAACCATTCGGCATAGCCCGGCAGATCGCCTTCGCGCTAATCGCTGCGGCATTGATGCTGTATTCGGCTGAAATGTGGTGGGTTTCCCTGCGCTCTACCCACTCTGTGAAAATTTCTCGTCCATCGGCTGGGTAGAGCGCAGCGAATCTCACCGTGCAATCTGTACCCGTGCCCGCCGTTCGGGTATCCTTGTTCCACCCTGCGGCGTCCTGCCGCGCATCATTTCCGACTTTTCATTTCATTCCATGGCTAATTACGTTTACACGATGAACCGCGTGGGCAAGATCGTTCCGCCCAAGCGCCAGATCCTGAAAGATATTTCGCTCCATGTCCCGCTGGAGATCCGGTTGACGTCCTT
>CAZXRS010000188.1:0-4463 GCA_964642635.1 uncultured Bifidobacterium sp.
CATCGCATCACGTTTGACCGGAAATTTTTCGTTATCAGGATAAGGCACGCACCCATCGACGGACACCACCAACAAAGGTGAGGTACCCCAGGTGACTTGCGGGATGATTTCCGATGCATCGATCAGCACGACCGCATCGAACTTCGCGTCGGGATCGGAATGCAGCGTGCGCCAGTATTCGACCGCGCGATCCCAGTGCGGACCGACAGGTGAAAACGGACGACCCTTCACGTAGTTAATCGTGATGTCGTCCACAGCCACCATGCCCGCGCGTGCGCCAGCTTCGATCGCCATGTTGCACACTGTCATGCGCCCTTCCATCGACAGCGAACGAATCGCGGAACCGCCGAATTCGATCGCATAGCCGGTACCCCCTGCGGTGCCGATCTTGCCGATCACGGCGAGTACGATGTCTTTCGCTGTCACGCCAGCACCGAGCTTTCCCTCGACCTGCACCAGCATCGCTTTGGATTTTTTCGCCAGCAGCGTCTGCGTAGCCAGCACATGTTCGACTTCCGAGGTGCCGATGCCATGCGCGAGCGCGCCAAATGCGCCGTGCGTCGATGTATGTGAGTCACCGCAGACGACAGTCATACCAGGCAGCGTCGCGCCCTGCTCCGGGCCAATGACGTGCACGATGCCCTGACGCTTGTCCTGCATGTTGAAATAGGTGAGCTGATGCTCTTTCGCGTTTGCATCCAGCGTCTCGACCTGAAGTCGCGATACCGGGTCTTCGATGCCGCCGGCGCGATTGGTGGTCGGGACATTGTGGTCGGCAACGACCAGATTGGCCGAGTTGCGCCAGGGCTTGCGTCTGGCGAGCTTCAGACCCTCAAAGGCCTGCGGGCTGGTGACTTCATGGACCAGGTGACGGTCGATGTAAAGAATGGTGGTGCCGTCTTCCGCGGTATGCACCACGTGAGACTCCCACAGTTTGTCGTACAGGGTTTTTGCCATGGCGGGATCGCGCGAAAACCGCGCCGGATCGAGGAAAACAGCCCACGATTATGCCATAGGGATACCCGTTCACCCGGGAAAATGCGGCGCTGCGGAATCCAGCTTAGCGTTTCGCCTGTTGATAAAGCGGCATCACCTTTTCCGAGTACACGGTCAGGTCGCGCATACGCTCTTCGCGCGGCGGGTGAGTCGACATGAACTTCGGCGGTTCGCTACCGCCGGCACCGCCCATTTTCTTCCACAGCGTGATCGCAGCGCGTGGATCATAGCCGGCACGCGCGGCCAGCTCCACGCCCATGCGGTCGGCCTCGGTTTCATGAGTGCGCGAATTCGGCAGTCCCAGTACACCCTGATAAGCGTATTCCATGCCCCTCTGCCCCAGCGAACCAACGCCGGCCACCGTGGCCAGCACCGTGATACCAAGATTGGCGACCGCCTGCTCTGAAGCTCGCTCACGCGAGTGCTCGCGCAGCGCATGCGAGATCTCGTGACCCATCACGGCCGCCAGCTCATCATCCGTCAGATGAAGCTTCTCAATTAATCCAGTGTAGACAGCGATCTTTCCGCCGGGCATGCACCACGCGTTCACTTCGGGTGAGCTCAGCACGTTCACTTCCCAGCGCCAGCTCAATGCGGCTGGACGAAATGCGGTGCTCTGCGGTATCAGCTTGTCGGCGATCGCCTTGACGCGCGCATACTGCGCCGGATTGGCATTCAGCTTGCCCTTCTTGGCCGCCTCGGCCATCAGCTGCGCATACTGTTTGTTAGCTGCGGACTCCATGGACTCCGCCGAGATCGCCATGCGCTGCTCGCGATTGACGCCGACCATGCCAGCCTGAGTAGTCTGCACAGTCTGACAGCCTGTCGCCAATAAGCCCGTGATGAGCAGTGTCGCCAGGCCGAAAAATTTTGTACTCATGCCCCTCTCTCCATCGTCGCAGTAGTAGATGGCGCCGGTGAGGCTTGCCAGCGATAACTCAGGATCGCGGCAACCCAGCCAATGCCACACATCGCAGCAGCCAGCACATAGACCCATTGGGCGCCCAATGTATCCCAGCAAGCAGACAGCAGCAATCCACCTGCCGTGCCGCCCAGACCATATGAGATGCTGATATACAGCGCCTGACCACGCGCCTGCAACGGGCCGGCAAACCAGCGCTGCATCGTGGCGACCGACGCCGAGTGATGCACACCAAAGGTAGCCGCATGCAGTATCTGAGCGGTCAATAACAGTATCAGCGATTCAGCACCCAAACCAATCATCATGAAGCGCACCACACCGATGGCGAGACTCGCCAGCATGAGCAGGCGCACGCCGAGGCGACGAAATAGCGGTGCCTGCCAGTAGAAAAACGCAATCTCCGCAATCACACCGAGCGACCACATCAAACCGATTACGGTCTTGCTATAGCCGATCTGAGCAAGGTACAGCGAGTAATACACGTAGAGCGATGCGTGCGCCGCTACCATCAAAAACGTTGAGACAAAAAATGCGATGACTTCACGCCGCTGTAGCACCGCTCGCACCGAGGGTGTGTCATGCGCAGGGTGCGCGTCACCTTCCTCACGCATGTTCGATGCAGCGAATGCGACCAAAGCCAGCAGCAGCAGTGAGATCCACGGTACCAGACCGATACCGAACCTATCCAATAGCTGCCCCGATAACATGACCGCCACAATGAATCCGACCGATCCCCACAGCCGCAATCGGCCGTAATGCGTGAGGTCGCCGCGCATGGAAGCCAACATCAATGCTTCAGACAGCGGACCCTGCGCACTGGTAAACAGGTTAAGCAATACCATCACCACGAAGAAATACAGGAAGGTCTGGCCCCAGAACATGCCGCAGAAAGTCAGTGCGGCAACCAGTGAAGTCAGGCGCAGCACCATCACACGCTGGCGAGTGTGATCCGCGACCCAACCCCAAAGATTGGGGCCGAAGATGCGCATGACCTGCATGAGCGACATCAGCACGCCAATTTGCGCAGCTGCGATTCCCTTGTCTGCGAAATACAGGCTGGCATACGGCGAGAACACACCGACGTAGCCGTAGTACGCGAAGAAGAACAGCGCGAAATTCAGGGATTGGGCGGGCTTGGTGGTGGGGGTCACGAGTCGATGTAGAGACGCTGGACCCCGGCCTGCGCCGGGGTGACAGATTTCTGTGCGTTGCGCTTTGACACGTCATCCCGGCGCAGGCCGGGATCCAGTGACTTTAAATTCAAACGTCAAGCATGGGATACATCCCCACACTGCGCCCGATGTCTGAGCGCATGATCCATCAGCACCAGCGCCAGCATCGCCTCAGCAATCGGCGTGGCACGGATACCGACGCAGGGATCATGGCGACCGAAGGTTTCGACCATGACCGCATTACCGTCACGGTCGATGGACCGGCGTGGCGTACGAATGCTCGAGGTCGGCTTGATCGCGATCGAGACCGTGATGTCCTGTCCCGAAGAAATACCGCCCAGCACACCGCCGGCATTGTTCGTCACGAAGCCTTCCGGCGTGATCTCGTCGCCATGTTCAGTACCCTTTTGCGCAACCGAACGAAAGCCGGCGCCGATCTCGACACCCTTCACCGCATTAATGCCCATCATCGCGTACGCGATGTCGGCATCCAGCTTGTCGAACAAAGGCTCGCCCAGACCGACCGGTACGTTTTGCGCGATTACGTCGATGCGCGCACCGCAAGAATCACCGGCCTTGCGGAGTGCGTCCATGTAGTCTTCCAGCTGCGCCACGATATCCGCGTTCGCTGCAAAGAAAGGGTTATCACGCACGTGATCCCAGGATTGAAACGGAATCGGTATTTCACCCAGCTGACTCATGCAGCCCTTGAACACAGTGCCGTATTGCTCATGCAGCCACTTCTTCGCCACCGCCGCCGCACCAACGACTGGCGCGGTCAGCCGTGCGGACGAACGACCGCCACCGCGCGGATCGCGAATGCCGTATTTGTGGAAATAGGTAAAGTCTGCATGACCCGGACGGAAGCGATCGACGATGTTCCCGTAATCATGGCTGCGCTGATCCTGATTGCGGATCAACAACGCAATCGGCGTGCCGGTGGTCTTGCCTTCATAAACACCGGACAAAATCTCAACTGCATCCGGCTCGTTGCGCTGCGTGACGTGACGAGAGGTACCCGGACGACGGCGATCCAGCTCTGGCTGAATATCCGCTTCAGTCAATGCCATGCCGGGCGGGCAGCCATCGATGACGCAGCCAATGGCCGGACCATGGGATTCGCCGAAAGTGGTGACGGTGAACAGTTTGCCTAAGGTATTACCGGACATGGGAGAACGCGCCAGTGAACATACAAAGGCGTCATTCTACCAGCCGGCGACGGCCGAAACGCGCGCCAAGCCAGTCCACTGACGCACGACCGTACTCGGGCTGCGCAATACACAGGACAATTAACAGGATCAGATTTGCGATGGCCGTGAAAAGGAAGATACCCGGCACCGATACGCCTGCACCCAATAACAGCATGGCAATCA
>CAZXRS010000189.1:0-4428 GCA_964642635.1 uncultured Bifidobacterium sp.
CGATCTGCAGGCCCGGCTGGAACAGCTCGGCGCGGATCAGCAGCGCGAGCACACCGCCCACCATCAGCATCGCGAAGGCGAACAACAGGTACAGCGTACCGATGTCCTTGTGGTTCGTGGCGAAGACCCAGCGTCTCCAGCCCGTTGGGGCATGGTGGTGGTCGTGGTCGTGTGCCCCTGCGACGCGGCCGTCTGTATCAATCACAGCGCTCATATTCGCTCCCAATTAAAACTTAGTTGATTCGATTCAGTTGGCCGACTGGGCAAGTTCCAGCGGCTTCTCTACTGCTGCGGCTTTCGGTTCCTGCTGGCTCTTCACCCATGCGCTGTAGTCGTCCTGACTCAGCACTTTCACATGGATAGGCATGTACGCATGCTCTTTACCGCACAGTTCCTGGCACTGACCGTAGAAATCACCGGTACGCTCTGCCTTGAACCATGTATCGCGTACGAAGCCCGGGATCGCATCCTGCTTGATGCCGAACGCCGGCACTGCGAATGCGTGGATCACGTCAGCAGCGGTGGTGATGATGCGCACCTTCTTGCCAACCGGAACCACCAGCGGGTTATCGACCTTCAGCAGGTAGTCGTCGATGGCGACACCTTTCGCACCGTCATTCGAGATCTGACGATGCTCGAGATCCAGCGAAGAAACGAAGTTGATGCCATTACCTTCGCCGCTCAGATATTCATAGCCCCAGCGCCACTGGTAACCGGTGGCTTTGATGGTGAGGTCTGCTGCCGAGGTGTCTTTCTGCGCGACGACCATTTTCGTTGCTGGCACAGCCATCAGAATGACGATGATGAACGGGACAACGGTCCAGATCAGTTCGACTTTCACCGACTCGTGGAAGGTCGCTGGCTGATGACCAAGCGATTTACGATGACGGAAGATCGAATAAAACATCACGCCGAACACCGCAACGAAGATGGCCAGGCAGATGCCCATCATCATCCAATGCAGGAAGTGCTGCTCTTCAGCAATCTTGGTCGCAGCCGCCTGAAGGTTCAGCTGATGCACTGCCGGACCACCGGGGAGATCATTGACCGCGTGAGCGATGCCGCTCGAGAAAGTCAGCATGCTCACCGCTACGGCGGCCAGTTTTTTGTCTAGGGTATTGAACATAGCGTCGCTTGAGAATAAGTGTGGAACTGTTTCGCCAAGCCCGATTAACGGAACTTCGACTGCGGAACGATTTGCAACTCACCCGGCAGGCTGCCGATGTAGTTCGCTATCGCCTTGAGCTCTGACCGGCTAAATGGCTTGGCCATTCCCGCCATGACCGCGTTTGTGCGGCCCCAGGTGGTGTGGCTACCGTCCTGATACGACTTCAGAGCGATATACAGGTAGTCAGCATTCTGACCAGCGAGCTTCGGATAGGAAGGATCCAGCGGCTTGCTGAAGTTCGCGCCATGGCAACCGGCGCAACCACCTTTGTTCAGCAGTTCAGCAACCGCAGCGGGTGCGGCAGCAACCTGCTCAGGCACGGTGACTTTTTCGCCATGCTGTTCGTAGTAAGCGGCCAGATCAGCAATGTCCTGATCACTCAGGCTCATCGCAACACTGCGCATGGTCATGTGACGGCGTTCGCCGGATTTGTAGGCGCGAAGCGCTGCTTCAATATATTTGCCGCCCTGCTGAGAGATCTTCGGAACCCGGTAGACCTCTGGGAAGCTGGCCTGGTAGCCCTTGATGCCGTGGCAACCAATGCACGTCGCGTTTTTCTTTTGTCCAGCAGCCGGATCACCCTTGAGGTCTTGGGCTTGGAGCGTTGCAGGCAGGGCAATCAATGCCCCGGTAAGCGTTAGGATTTTGATGAATGTTCGGATCATGAGCGGACCAAGTTGCTGGATTGCTTCTTTAATTAATTGCTGAAATAAACACTTCTTTGGGGTATTACATTTTGCGTCCCCGGAATAACCTGCGGAGTATAAGTTAACTTGATAACAGCCGCCAACTAAAAACCTTAACAAACTCAGGGGACATAACGAAAACTCAGGGGATTTCGCGGCCCTTCGACAAAAACGATGACCCAAGCAGCCGCACGAATCGTATCAATTAAATAACTCATTTACGCCTGTTCCGCATGCCGCGTTTACGCGGGCGACGCCTCAGTGCTATCGGGGTTCGAAGCGAATAATGTGCTCGCCGGTAGGCGTGACACGCGGCTCAGGACGAAAAGCGTGTCCGTAGATCACCTCTACCGTGAGACGAAGGTTCCCGCTCTGATCACGACGCTCCTCCAGCGCCTGCTTCAGACGCTCGAGGCGGCGCGGGGTATCCAGTCCACGCGGGCGCTCGATCAGCGGGTTACCACCAAAGGCACGCACATCGGCGAGTAAGCGCTCAGCCGAGGTATAGGTCAGCGTCAGCTTCTCCATATCCATGACCGGGGTAGTCATGCCGGCCGATACCAGCATGTCACCGTAATCGTGCAGATCAACGAAGGGCAGCACGCGATGGTACAGACCCGTGGCCGTTAACGCATCGCGCAACTCGATGAAGGTATCGGGACCGAAACAACTGAACATGAGCAAGCCGTCGGTGCGCAGCACACGCGCCCACTCCTGAATGACCCTATGCGGTTGAGGATGCCAATGCAACGCGAGGTTAGACCACAAAAAATCTACCGTCGCGCGAGGCAGCGGCAGGTGGGCAAAGTCTGCGCAAGCGAGCGCAACGGCATGCTGTGACGAGAGACGGCTACTCAGCAGACGCGAGATCAGCTTCTGCATGCCCGATCGAGAATTCGTACCTGACTCGCGCGCTGCAGCCAGCATGTGAACGGAGGCATCCACCGCAAGCAGTTTCGCGTTCGGAAAAGCCTGTTGCAGGGCGAGCAGGTCTTGCCCTTCGCCACATCCGGCGTCAAGCATCATGGCTGGATTCAGTCGAACCAGCGCAAGCCGCTCAAGCATGCGTGCAGCGATCTCACGTCGCAAAAATTGCGACTCGGCACAACGCTGCGGTCGAGCGAACAAGCGACGCACCGCCGCGACAGAAATCGGTGCGATACGCGCTTCACGCTGAGAATCGTTCGGCGAGCTGGCCATCGTGGCGCTGATGCAGAAAAACAGAGAAGAGAATGCGGCGCAGTTTACTCCACCCGCCTCTTATGCACCTGCTCCGCTCACTCTTCTCTGCTGCACTGCTGCGCAACTTACCGGCAAAGCTACTACCGGGTTGCTGCGCATTATGTGGCGCGAATCATTCCAGCCTGTTGTGCGAGCCATGCCTAAGCGGGCACATCACCAAGCACCATATTCGCTGCATACGCTGCGCGATCGATATGACAACGCTGCACGCGCAGTGTGGACGCTGCCAGGCAGACCCACCCGCATTCGACGCCACCTTCACCGTGGCCAGCTATGCGCCACCGATTGATCAGCTGGTACTGGCACTCAAGTTTCGTGGCCAGCTCGCCTATGCAGCAGCCTTCGCCAATTTATTATTGAGAGAGGTGCCCAGCGAAGCCGTTAACGGCGCCGGACTGATCGTTGCCGTACCCCTATCCGTCGAGCGACTCGCGCAGCGCGGATTCAATCAGGCTCATGAAATGGCCAAACCATTGGCACGCGCGTGGCAGCTACCACTAGCGACTGATGTCTGCCTGCGTGTGCGTGACACTGAAGCGCAATCCGCGCTCGCGCTTGATCGAAGGCAGGATAATATGCGCGGCGCGTTTGCTGTTGCGCGCCGCGAAGCCGTCGCTGGCCAGCATGTTCTGGTGGTCGATGATGTAATGACGACCGGGCATACGCTTAACGCGCTGGCAGCGTGCCTGAAACGCCATGGCGCGACGCGCGTGACGAATCTCGTCTTTGCACGCACACCCTTGCGTTGAACTTCACAGGAGAAGCTTTTGTTTCATGTTGTGTTGGTCGAACCGGAAATTCCACCCAATACCGGCAATGTGATTCGTCTGTGTGCGAATACGGGCGCACAACTACACCTGATCGAACCGCTGGGCTTCCCACTGGAGGATGCGCGCATGCGTCGCGCCGGACTCGACTATCACGAGTACGCGCAGATGAAAGTGCACAAAGACTGGAACGCCTTCCTGCTTTCCATGAAACCGGACCCGGCGCGCGTGTTCGCGTTGACCACGCATGGCTCGTCCGTGTTTTCTACGTTGCATTTTCATCCCGGCGATGTATTCGTGTTCGGTTCTGAGACACGCGGACTCGATCCTGCACTGCGCAATAGCTTCCCGAGCTCGCAACGGATACGATTGCCCATGCGACCTGACAATCGCAGCTTGAATTTATCGAATGCCGTCGCGGTGACGGTGTTCGAGGCCTGGCGCCAGCAGGGATTTGACGGCGGCGCGTGAGTCTATAATCAAACGATTAACCACCTTTCAATGGAGCTCTCATGACCAAGCATGTTCTGCGTGCGTTTGCGCTGTTTCTGCTGATGTTTGTCAG
>CAZXRS010000190.1:0-4428 GCA_964642635.1 uncultured Bifidobacterium sp.
CCAGGCGACTTTCGCGGCGATTACCTGCGGTCTGATCGTCGGCTCGTTCGCCGAGCGCATCAAATTCTCGGCCGTGATGCTGTTCATGGTGCTCTGGTTCACCTTCTCGTATCTGCCGATCGCGCACATGGTCTGGTTCTGGCCAGGTCCGGATGCGTTTACTGATGCGGCAGCAGCAGAGAAGGCAACTGCCATTTCGGGTTGGTTGTTCCAGAAGGGCGCGCTGGATTTCGCTGGCGGTACCGTCGTGCACATCAACGCCGCCGTTGCAGGTCTAGTGGGTGCGATTCTGGTCGGCAAGCGTGTCGGTCTCGGCCGCGAGTCGATGGCACCGCATTCGCTGACGCTGACCATGGTTGGTGCAGCACTGCTGTGGGTGGGCTGGTTCGGTTTCAACGCCGGCTCGGCACTGGAAGCCAACGGTTCGGCTGCTCTCGCCTTCGGTAACACGCTGCTGGCAACTGCGGGTGCGGTAGTGTCGTGGACCATGGCTGAGTGGGTGTTGAAGGGTAAGCCTTCCATGCTTGGCGCTGCATCCGGTGCAGTGGCGGGTCTGGTGGCGATCACTCCGGCAGCAGGTTTTGTTGGCCTGATGGGCGGTCTCGTGATCGGCTTGCTGGCTGGCGTGGTCTGCCTGTGGGGTGTGAATGGCCTCAAGCACATGCTCGGCGCGGATGACTCGCTCGACGTGTTCGGTGTGCACGGTGTTGGCGGTATCCTCGGCGCTCTGCTGACGGGTGTGTTCGCTTCGCCATCGCTCGGCGGCACCGGCATCTACGACTACGTCGCCAATGCTGTCGCTCCTGAGTACTCGATCGCATCGCAGGTATGGATCCAGTTCCAGGCTGTGCTGACGACCGTGATCTGGTCTGGCGTGGTCGCGTTCATTGCCTACAAGCTGGTGGACATGATCGTCGGTCTGCGTGTGTCTGAAGAAGAAGAGCGCGAAGGCCTCGATATCTCCAGCCACGGTGAGTCTGCCTACCGTTCCTGATCTTCCTCGCAGTACCGGCCCGTTAGCAGCGGGCCCCTCCGGACGCCCTCGAAAGAGGGCGTTCTTATTTTGGCAAGCTTGAATTCCCCGGTCCCGCCCCGAGATCAAGTAGACGGCTTACTGGTCCAATAAGGCAAGGCGAGCGGTTTGGCCTGATTCCGTTAGAATCGAGCCCCCTGCGCGATGCCTGCGCCCCGAATTCACAAGGCTTTCCCATGGTTCCCCATCTGGTCACGGCCCTTAACGGCCCGTTGCTCGAACTCGAAAAAAAGATTCTCGACGCTACCCCGGCGATCGAGCGCTGGTTCCGCCTCGAATGGCAAGAGCACACGCCGCCGTTTTACTGCTCGGTCGACCTGCGCAACTCTGGCTTCAAGCTCGCGCCAGTCGATACCAATCTGTTCCCGGGCGGCTTCAACAACCTGGCGCAGGAAATGCTGCCGCTGGCGGTGCAGGCAGCGATGGCTGCTATCGACAAATATTGTCCGGACGCGCGCAACCTGCTGCTGATTCCCGAGCGGCATACCCGCAATACTTTTTATCTTCAGAACGTCGCGCGGCTGATTCAGATCTTCCGGCAGACCGGTCTCAATGTGCGCTTGGGCACGTTGGCCGACGACATCAAAGAACCGACCACGCTTGACCTGCCCGATGGCGGCACGCTCACGCTCGAGCCTCTAGAGCGCTCAGCCAATGGTCGACGCGTCGGCCTGAAGAATTTTGATCCGTGTACGGTGCTGCTGAACAACGATTTGTCAGCGGGCATTCCGGGCATCCTCGAAGACTTGCATGAGCAGACGCTGTTGCCGCCGCTGCACGCGGGCTGGGCCATACGCCGCAAGACCAATCACTTCGCTGCCTACGATGAAGTGGCGAAGAAATTCGGCAAGCTGATTGATATCGATCCGTGGATGGTGAACCCCTATTTCGCGAAATGCGGCGGCATCAATTTTCATGAGCGCACGGGTGAGGAAGAGCTTGCGCAACACGTCGACGCCGTGCTCACAAAGATTCGCAAGAAATATAAAGAATACGGCATCAAGGAAGCGCCCTTCGTGATCGTGAAAGCCGACGCAGGCACCTATGGCATGGGTATCATGACCGTACGCGACGCGAGCGAAGTGAAAGACCTGAACCGCAAACAGCGCAATAAGATGTCGGTGGTAAAGGAAGGCCTCGAAGTCTCGGATGTGATCATTCAGGAAGGCGTGCACACCTTCGAGCAGATCAATGAGTCGGTCGCCGAACCTGTCGTGTATATGATGGACCGCTATGTGGTGGGCGGTTTCTATCGCGTGCATGCTGAGCGTGGCATCGATGAAAACCTGAATTCGCCAGGCGCGCATTTTGTTCCGCTGGCATTCGCGCAGCAGCACGCGTTGCCTGACCTCGGCGCCAAACCGGGTACGGCTGCACCGAATCGTTTCTACATGTATGGCGTAGTTGCGCGTCTCGCTCTGCTGGCGGCGTCGCTGGAGATCGAGCGCACCGATCCGAACCCGGAAGAATACTGAGCACGAAAGCCTCGCCTCCCATGAAGATCGCGTTTGCTGCCGACCCGCTGTCCGGCTTTAATCTGAAAAAAGATTCGACGTACGCGATGATGCGCGAGGCTAGCGCGCGTGGTCATGAGTTATATGCGTTTCGCCATGCAGACATGGTGATATCCGATGGCCGTGTGCTGGCGACCGTGTCGCGCATCGCGCTGACCGGAGAAACAGGCACCTGGTTCACGATAGAAGAAACTTCGCAGCGCGCGCTGTCTGACTTCGATGTCGTTGTTGAACGCACCGACCCGCCGTTCAACATGGAATATATCTACGCGACGTATCTGCTCGAGCTCGCCGAGGCGCAAGGTGCGCGCGTGGTGAACCGCCCTGCAGCCATTCGCAATCACAATGAAAAGCTCGCCATCGCAGGCTTTCCGCAATTTACGGCGCCGACGCTGGTTACCAGTGATGCAACGCAGGTGCGTGCTTTCCATGCGCAGCATCGCGACATTATTCTCAAGCCACTCGATGGCATGGGTGGTATGGGTATCTTCCGCGTGCGCGACGATGGTATGAATCTCGGTGCCATCATCGAGACGCTCACCGATAATGGTCAGCGTACCATCATGGTTCAGCGCTACATTCCGGACATTATCAACGGCGACAAACGTGTGCTGCTCATCGGCGGCAAAGTGGTGCCGTATTGTCTGGCGCGTGTGCCACAGGCCGGCGAGGTACGCGGCAATCTCGCTGCCGGCGGCACGGGCATCGCGATGCCGGTGTCCGAGCGCGAACGCCATATCGGCGAAGCGCTTGCCCCCATCTTGCTAGAGCGCGGCTTATTGCTGGTAGGATTGGATGTGATCGGCAATTACCTGACCGAGATCAACGTGACCAGCCCGACCTGCTTTCAGGAAATCACGCAGCAGACCGGATTCGATGTCGCTGGCATGTTCATCGACGCGCTTGAAAACCTTCATCACTGAAACGCCGCAGCCTCATGGTTGGCATCCTGTTACTGACGCACGCACCACTAGGCCACGCCTTCGTTGAGGCCGCGACCCATGTGTTCCGCACGCCCCCCGAACGGCTGGAGGCGATTGATGTCGTCGCCGACCAGAATCCAGACGAAGTACGCGCGCTGGCCCAGGCAGCGATCGCCCGCATCAATGACGGCTCCGGCGTACTCGTGATCACCGATGTGATGGGCGCCACGCCAGCCAACTGCACACTGCAGCTGTGCGAGCCGGGTGCGGTCGAGGTGATTGCCGGCGTTAGTCTGCCTATGCTGCTGCGCGCGATAACGTATCGCCACAACACACTGGACGTCGCGCTCGAAATGGCGCTGGCGGGAGGACAAAATGGCGCGTGCCGTGTCGACAATCGTGTCAGGCTGAGCCCCAACTGAAAACCTTAAAAAACAAGAGCCATGATTAGCAAGGACATAGAAATCATCAACAAGCTGGGTCTGCATGCCCGCGCATCGGCCAAGCTCACGCAACTAGCGGCGAGGTATCAGTGCGAAGTCTGGATGACGCGCAACCAGCGACGCGTGAATGCGAAATCGATTATGGGTGTGATGATGCTCGCGGCCGGCAAAGGCACCACCGTCATGCTAGAGACCGAAGGTCCCGACGAGCAGGAATGCATGGAATCTCTGGTACAGCTGATCGAAAACCGCTTCGGCGAAGGAGAGTAAGCGAACGATGGCTTCCTTCACGCTACATGGCATCCCGGTCTCGCGAGGCATCGCGATCGGGCGTGCGCACCTGCTGAAGCCAGCAGCGCGTGAGGTCAAGCATTATCTGGTTGCTGAGGAGCGGGTCGAGGCCGAGGTGAATCGGCTGACAGAGTCCATCGCGTCGGTGAATCAGGAATTACTCAAACTGCGTAGGGAGTTACCAGCCGATGCGCCGCCCGAACTGGGCGCCTTCATCGACGTAC
>CAZXRS010000191.1:0-4370 GCA_964642635.1 uncultured Bifidobacterium sp.
GCACTACGCCATGGACTTGTGGTGGAACAACGTGGGCAACACCCCCGCCAGCGGCCGTCGGCACGCATGTCTTTTAGTGCACCGGCATAGCGGCCGATGGGGGTGCGGATGGCGTCGCAGAGGTAGGCGTGTTTCATGATTGGTTATCTGATTAGTTGATATGGGAGGAGCAAGGCTGTGGATCCCAGCTTGCGCTGGGATCCATCCACGCTCAACTTCAAGCGCGCGTCAGCGGCACACCCGTCATCTCCTGCAAAACATCCAGCGTGAGTCCGTCCACCATATCGACCACGCGCAAGCCCTCAGGCGTAACATCCATCGTCGCCAGATCCGTATAGATGCGCGACACACAACCCACTCCCGTTAGTGGATAGCTGCAGTTCGCGACGATCTTACTTTCTCCGGTCTTGGTCTGGTGCTCCATCATCACGAACACCTTCTTCGCACCGATCGCCAGATCCATCGCGCCGCCGACCGCCGGTATCGCGTCCGGTGCGCCGGTGTGCCAGTTCGCGAGGTCACCGCGCTCGGACACCTGAAATGCGCCCAGCACGCAAATATCCAGATGACCGCCCCGCATCATCGCGAATGAATCTGCATGATGGAAAAAGGCTCCACCGGTCAGCAGCGTCACCGGCTGCTTGCCTGCATTGATCAGGTCCTCGTCTTCGTGTCCCGGTGCCGGTGCCGGGCCCATGCCCAGCAGACCGTTCTCGCTGTGCAGGAATATCTCCTTACTCGCATCGAGATGGTTAGCCACCATGGTCGGCAAGCCGATACCGAGATTCACATAGGAACCTTCAGGGATATCGCGCGCGACCCGCTGCGCGATCTCATCACGTGTACGGCGTTTCATTGCGCACCTCCGACCTGCACGACACGCTGCACGAAGATGCCCGGCGTAACGATCACCTCCGGATCGAGCGCGCCGAGTGGCACGATTTCATCGACCTGCGCAATTGCGCATGTAGCAGCCGTCGCCATGATGGGACCGAAGTTGCGCGCGGCCTTGCGGTACACAAGATTGCCCCAGCGATCACCCTTCAATGCCTTGATCAACGCGAAGTCCGCATGAATCGGCGACTCGAGCACATAGTGCTTGCCATCGATCACACGCGTCTCTTTGCCATCAGCCAGCAACGTGCCGTAGCCCGTTGGAGAAAAGAAGCCGCCGATGCCTGCGCCAGCAGCGCGGATACGCTCGGCCAGATTGCCCTGCGGTGTGAGTTCGAGTTCGATCTTGCCGGCGCGGTAGAGACCATCAAACACATGAGAGTCCGACTGCCGCGGAAAGGAGCAGATGATCTTCTTCACTCGTCCGGCAGCCAATAAGGCAGCCAGGCCGGTGTCGCCATTGCCAGCGTTATTGTTCACGATGGTCAGCTCACGCGCGCCCTGCTCGATCAGCGCGTCGATCAACGCCTTCGGCATGCCGGCATTGCCAAAGCCGCCGATCATCACTGTCGCGCCATCGTGAATCCCGGCGACTGCTTGCGCGAGCCCGGGTACGGTCTTGTCTATCAAGCCATTCTCCTGCGTGGAATTTTTATTTAGTTCGGATCAGAATCAACAAGCTTATCACTGTGCCTTGCCTGCGCCGCCGAAGTACACCGCATCGCCACGGATATAGGTGGGCAGCGGTACGAGGCCATCACCGACGCACGGACCGTCAACACAGCGCCCGTCGTCGAAATTAAAAAATGCGGTGTGATGCGCGCACATGATCAGACCGTCGAGCGTGACGAAGGTCTGCGGCTCGTAATTCAGCGGTAGCGAAAAATGCGGGCAGTAGTTCACATACGACCACACCTGCGCATCGCGCCGCAGCAGCAGTACCTTAAAGTTTTCCTTGCCGTCGCCGAAGGCAACCTCGTAGCCGCCCTGATCAGGTATCTCGGCAACATCGCACAGCTTGGTGCCGTCGGCCGGACAGTCCGGATGCTGCTGCCAGTTCAATTTAGGGTCTCCGCTTCAGTCACCTGTGGCGCGCCTAATGCCCAGTCCCAAGGGCGTATTTCGACGGACCTGAAGACACCGGCCTGAGAATAGGGATCATCCGCAACGAATTCGGATACCGCCGCCATATCATCGGCCTCAACAATCAGCAGCGACCCATTCATCGCTTCGCCCTGCGTAGTGAGCGTCGGTCCACCCAGATGCACTTTCACCCGGTGGTTGCACGGATTACGAAGATAGGCGCGGTGAATGGGAAGAATCTCGCTACGCCTATCCTCTGTTCCCGGTGCATCACTGGCCAGCACGACGAAAAACATGGCTCGCTCCTCAGGCCGCCGGTTCGAGTACAAAGTCGTAATCGACCTTCCACTCGCTACCTACCTTCTCGTATTCAATGACAAGTGAGTTTTTGACCCCGAACACGGCATCCGACTCGAGGTACTCATCACCTTCGGTATAGATCTGCGTCACCACCGGCTTGAACCCTGGTGCTGACACAATGAAATGAATGTGGGCTGGTCGATGCGGATGGCGTCCCAGCTTGTCCAGCAGCTGACCTACCGGGCCATCGCTTGGAACAGAATACGACACTGGCTTCAGCGTACGGAAACTGTAACTGCCGTCCGGAGCTGTGCTCACTTTACCGCACAGATGAAACTCCTCCGCAGCACTGTCCTGCATATGATAAAGACCGTTGGGCGCGGTCTGCCAGATATCGAGCACGGCATTCGCTACTGGCTTGCCGTTCAGATCCTTCACCTTGCCACTAACGACCACACCCGGGCCTTCGCCCGGCGCGAGATCGGCGCCGGTATGCTGCTCCGGCGCTCCCTCCTGATAGAACGGCCCCAGTACGCTCGACTCGGTCGCACCGGCCGGTTTGCGGTTGTTGATGGCATCCATCAGCATCGACACACCCAGTGTATCGGACAGCAGGATGAATTCCTGACGCACGTTGTCACACTTGTGACCGGTCGCCGTCAGGAACTGTATGCCGGCCATCCACTCCTCGGGCGTTGGCTCGATATCGCGTACGAACGCATGCAGATGCTTGATGAGTGAGCTCATCACCTGCTTAAGTCGCGGGTCATGGCATTCCTGCAGTCGCGCCAGGACGGCATCAGTCAGATTGTGTTCGGTGAGGTTACGCATTGTCGTGGTTCACTTTCAGGGAGCGATGAGTCGGGAATAACGACCATCCGAAGCGCTTGTGCAGTGCGCCCCAGATGCCGTCGCGGAAGAAAATAGTGACAATAATTGCGATCAGACCGAGACCGACCAGATACCAGCTGCCGTAGTCACTGAAAAACTTGTTCAGCATCCAGAACAGCAAGGCACCAACGATCGGGCCTTCGATGCGACCGATACCGCCGATGACGACCATGAAGATCGCAAAGGCGCTCCAGTTGACCGAGAACGCAGCATCGGGCGAGATACGAAGATTACTGACGAAATACAGGGCGCCCGCCAGACCAGCACCACCGGCAGCGATCAAATAGACAGCGAGCTTCATGCGACGTACGTCTATGCCTTGGGATGAGGCTGCAATCTCATTATCTCGAATCGCCAGTAGCGCGAGGCCACGCTTGGAACGCAGGAAAAAATACACACCAAAGGTCACGGCGAGTACGCACGCCAGTGCGATCCAGTAGGTCGTCGATTCACGTACGGCTTTCTCGATATCGCGCAATGCAATGAGCGAGGTACCCGATCCGCCACCGACCCAGTGCAGGTTCGCAAAGGAGAGCCGGAACACTTCAGCGATGACCCAGGTGCCAATCGCAAAATAGCCCCCCTGCAGACGGAATGCGATAAACGACACCGGATAAGCGATCGCAGCCGTCGCCAGTGCTGCAATCGGAATCGCGATGAATGGGTTCACACCCGCCTCGTTACCGAGGATGAGCATGACGTAACCGCCAAATCCCAGAAAGGCTTGTTGACCGATGCTGACCATACCACCGTAACCGGCAAGCAGATTCCACATCATCGCGTACACGAAGTAGCAGCTGATCTCGACGACTTCGCGCATCCAGCTCGATTCGCCCCAATACGGAATCGATACTGCGTACAGCATCACTACGGCTGTCAGCAGTGGCAGTACTTTCGAAAAGCGGTTGCTGCGGACCACCGCAAACGACATGCCGCTACCCGCGGACGGAAGCTGCTGGATTCCGGCCTGCGCCGGAATGACGGGATTGTGGCCGTCAGCGCTTGATTCGTCATCCCGGCGCAGGCCGGGATCCAGTGTCTTTTTCATGAATCCATCCGTCCTCGAATCAGCGGGTCTTCGGGAACAATCCCTGAGGCCGCACCAGCAGCACAAACAGGAAAGTCAGGTGACCAAACCAGATGCCCCAGCCCGGATCGAACCGAAAACCGATCTGCTGCGCAATACCGAGCAGCAAAGCACC
>CAZXRS010000192.1:0-4257 GCA_964642635.1 uncultured Bifidobacterium sp.
TTCCGCTGGCATCTGTTTATACGCATCATCCTCGCTACCGTCATGGTGTTTGCGGCTAATCGCATCATCGCCCAGTACCTAACCAGTCGTCATATCGTCAGTGATATCGAGCAGAATCTTGCGGATACCTTGGACACGTGCCGTGATGACGCGAATGGACTGGGAAGCTTTCTTATCTGCTCGGCCCGTGCTAATCGGGGACGAGCGCTTACCAATATCAGCGAATACTATGTCGTATGCGGAAGAGCTGACAGCGTCGCAGCGCATGATCCGGTTTGCGCACAAATCACTTCGTCCACCCCGGTCATGCGCGAACCGACAAGAAATGTGGGGCGAGCGGTAAGGCTGGATCGTCGGAAGATAGACAGTGATGTGTGGCTCATCTTTTCTTTGATTGAAGATGTCGATGGCCCTAAGCTGTTGATTCGCAACGCCGATATCGAAATATATGTCGACTCGGTCTACGACCTGCGCAATCGCATTCTTCGCTACCTTTCTCCGGTCGTCATTCTGCTTCTGATGCTGATGACGTATTACATGACCGGTGTCGTCATGCGCCCGATTCGTCAGCTCGAAAAATCACTGGCCGGTCTCACGTCAAATAATCTGGATAAACCTATCGACGTCTTGCCTCCCTATCGCGAATTTGACCGCTTCGTGACCGTATTCGAACAGCTGCGTGAGCGTCTCAATCAAAGCTTCGTACAGACAAGACGCTTCGCAGCCGATGCATCACACGAGTTAAGAACTCCCTTGACCATCCTTCGAGGTAATTCGGAAAGACTGATCGCGGAATTACCGACAGGCTCCGATCAGCAGATCCGCATGCGTCTGATTGGTGACGAGATCGAGCGACTGATTGAAATTACGGAGAAGTTGCTACTGCTGTCGCGCTCTGATGCCAATAGCATCCGCTATGACATGGAGACTGTATCGCTATCGCAATTGATCACCGAACTTGCACTGGATGCGATGGCTTTTCAACCGTCACTGAAGATCCATAGTGAGGTAGAGCCCTACGTGCTATGCCGCTGCGACGGTAGCCTGATGCATCAGCTCATACACAATCTGTACACTAATGCGGCGAAGTACAACACAGCGGATGGTTGGATACGTTTCGTGCTGACGCAGCAGGAAGACCGTTTCAGCATCAGCGTAGAAAATCCCTGCGACAATATTCCCGCCGACCTCGTTGAGCGCGCGTTCCAGCGTTTCTATCGAGGTGATGCGTCGCGAGGACGGGAGATCGATGGTATCGGCCTTGGACTCAGCCTTTGTCGCGAAATCGCGCGCCTGCATCAGGCCACGCTCAGTTTGCGCATCACCGATCAACAGACGGTGGTGGCAACGCTAGAGGGGCCGATAGCACCGAAATAGATTTGAAGCGTATAGAGTCGACGCTGAACTACGTAAAAATCCCGAATCAGCGCTTGGGCAGCATCTCGATTTTGCCGTGCAGCTCACCACCCTTGCGGATTTCCAGCTCACCGCAGGCAATCTGACCGTCCATCACACCAGTTGCCTCGATGACCAGCAGCTTTTTTGCTGTCGCCGACTGATCTATTCGACCGGCGACGATAATGTCTTCAGCGGTCGCCGTACCGGTCATGACGCCGGAGGCTTGTACTCGCAGCGACTGCGCCGTGAGTTCGCCTTCTACCGTGCCGTTCACTGTTGCGGCTGCTGGGACCATCATGCGGCCCTTCGCGATCACGCCACTGCCAATGTAGAGGGATCCCTCAGGAATACTGTCCTTCATCGCCTGCCTTTCAGTGAAATCGAATATGCCGCGCGCAGAATGGCGCCCGGAAAACACGCAGATAGTAAGCTTCGGCGGAGAATTTCGCCTACAAAAACCTACAATGCGTCGATCAACTCATCTGCAGTGGCACACACAGTTGATAGCCAAATAGCCGCACCGCGCGTATGCAGCGCGACTCGGCACCCGCCTCAATCAGCTTTTTGCGCAGGCGGACTACCTTGACCTCAAGTGTCGCCTTGCGAAACTCATCAGGCGTGTGGCCGAGCGCCTCCATCAACTGCCAGTACTCGAGCTGCTGGCCGGCACTGGTCGAAAATGCGGACAGCATCTGCAGTTCAGAGCGAGAGATCACTACCGAGCCTTTAGGTCCGCTAACCAGCATCGCGCGAGCATCGACCACCAATCCGTGCCGTGGCAAACCGCTCGATTCAGCCTGCGATAAGTCGATACGGCGCTGTATCGAACTGACCGCAGCCAGCAGTTCTTCCATCTCGACCGGTTTGGATAGGTAGACATCAGCGCCGCTGTCGTAGCCAGCGATACGGTCGTCTAGCATCGTTCGGCCGCTCGCCATGATGATGCCGGCGCGCGGATTGCTCTGACGGATGCGGCGTGACAACGAGAGCCCGTCCTCGCCAGGCAAGTTAATGTCAATGATAAAAATATCGGCAGGGAATCGCGCAGCCTCATCGTCGAGGGCTTCAGCGCAGGCGATGCCCAGCACGTGATGACCCTGCCGTCGCAGGGCTTCAACCGTCACTGCGCGCAGAGCGTCATGATCTTCAACGACCGTAATAGTTAACTTGGAAGCCATACCGTAAATCTGACACTGTTATCGAGACGATGGTAACCGGCTCCGCCACCGAGAAGCCGCATGAAATTCGCCACCAGATAGAGTCCGAGCCCTGAACCTGAATGTTTGCGCGCGCCATCGGCGCGGTAGTATTTCTTGAAAAGTTCGCGCTCGTCGGGGAAGCCCGGAGAACCTATCTCGGTTCGCACCTCGTTCTCCACACTGACTTCATAGCCGTGAACACCCTGATGCACGACAGAAGCGACGCGTAACTGTATATCACTACCGGTCGGCGAATACTTTACTGCATTGTCGACTAAATTGGAAATAACCGTCTTAAACAATTGCCAGTCACTACGCACGACAAGCCCTTGCTCGCAATGAATCGACAAGCGCTCACGATCAGACGCGTAGCGCAGTAATTCATCTATCAGCTCATCAAGACGGAAGTCTTCAAAATGAGAGATGATCTCGTTATCCTCAAAGCGCTCAGCCTGAAGGCAGCGCTCAATCAGGTCGTTGATGCTTTTGACGGTTCGACGACCATGCGCCAGCATCTCTGGGCTGGCCTGATCCGATCCAAAAACAATGTGCAGAACTGCGAGTGATGTCTTTAGCTCATGCGCAAGCATCTCCATGAATCGACTTTGCAGCTGAGACTTCTGCTTTTCTATTTCTATCTGTTGAGCGGCTGATTGGGCACGCAGCGTCGCCAGCTGATGCGCTTGTTGGATTCGAAACGCACGGAATTGCAGCAGCGCGATCAATACGGCTCCTGTCATCATTCCGTGAATCAGATACATATGCAAAGCTAGCTCAGGGGCGTTCAAAAATCCCAAACCGTGCAACGTTGCCATGACCAGCACGCTGGTCACCACCATATAGAAACCGACGAGAGTCCATTTTGGTATCAGTGGACGCTCATCTTCTCTGGTCTCACTCCAGGCTTTACAACTGATCGCCGTTACCAGCACTAACACCGAAGCAAAACTAACGACAGAGACATTCATTTGCATTGCCGTTCTCACAAAGCCTAATGACATCAACACCATCTCTGCGAAGAATGCTGATAAGGCAAGGCCAGAAAACACCCACAACAACAGACGCGCGGGGCGGAACTCGCGCAGAAAGACATAGTGGAAAGCAAAGCCGACGAACACGTACGCACAATAGGTCAGATTGGCCAGCGTATCGATGATGCGCGCTGAGAGCCAATGGCCAAGCACAAGTCGGTTGTAGCCGACTGCGGTCACGGCGTACACAATCGCCATTAGCTGAGTCGCGGTAAACATGCCCATCAATGCTTCACGACTCATCAGCCAGTGCAAGGCCGCCCACAAGAAAAACAGTAGCAAGAGGCCCATCATCAGACCATAGAGCATTTCCTGAAGACGGTTGGCTTGCTGGGCATCGTCCGGCGTCAGGACGTCGACGTGAATGAAGCTAGAGCTGGTGGTCTTCAGTCGCAACCAGATGTCACGCGGCTGCGCCGAAGCGGGAATGACGAAGCCGTGATTGAGCGACTTGAACTCTGCATCGTGCCAGTCGTAATGATCGCCGGACTGTCGAGTTCTCCCCGAGTTATCCAGCGGATCATGTAGTTCGATGTCATCCAGATAAGTCGGACGAATTCGCACCACCAGCTTGTCGCCGGGCTGCACATCCGATAGCCCGGATACGGTGAGTTTGAGCCAGGTGGCAG
>CAZXRS010000193.1:0-4252 GCA_964642635.1 uncultured Bifidobacterium sp.
GTCGCGCACTTGCAGCAAGGTTTGTGTTTTGCCCCTGTACTGGCCGCGTTCGATCAACTAATCGCTCAACCGCACGGCATTGTGCTGGTCACCGGCCCCACCGGCTCAGGCAAGACCACGACCTTGTATGCGGCCTTAACACGACTGAACTCACCAACGACCAACATACTCACGGTCGAAGATCCGATTGAGTACGAATTGCCCGGCGTTGGACAGACGCAGGTGAATGCGCGCATCGACATGAGTTTCGCCAAAGCCTTGCGCGCGATATTGCGACAAGACCCGGATGTGATCATGATCGGCGAAATCCGCGATCTGGAGACTGCGCAGATTGCGGTACAGGCATCGCTGACTGGGCATCTGGTGCTGGCGACCCTGCACACGAATGATGCACCGGCGGCGGTCACGCGCCTGCTGGATATGGGCATCGAACCTTTTCTGCTGTCCTCATCCTTGATGGGCGTGGTCGCGCAGCGATTGGTACGCAAGCTGTGCGTGCATTGCCGGCACTTTGACGGAAAGCGTTGGCAGGAAGTGGGCTGCGACAAATGTGGGCAGACTGGTTATCACGGTCGTGTCGGCATCTATGAGTTACTGCTGACGACTGAGACGATTCGTGCGCAGATACATAACAGAGCGCCTGAAGCGGAGATACGTGCCAGTGCGATATATGACGGCATGTTGACGATGCGTGAGGATGGGGGGCGGTGGTTGCAGGATGGGACCACGACTGAGGCGGAGTTGTTGCGGGTGACGAAGGAGTGAAAATTACATCTGCACGGCTCGCAAGGCCCATGGGTCCCAGCTTGCGCTGGGACGACGGGCTTGAGCCATGTCGGCAATAAAATCGTCGTCCCAGCGCAAGCTGGGACCCATGATTGCAGAACCGAGTTGTCGTTGACTTCGATCATGACAAATAGAAGTACGTAATCACCATGCCCGCCTTCCGCTACGAAGCCATCAACGCCACTGGCGCCACCAGCAAAGGCGTATTGCAGGCCGATAGCCCGCGTGCCGCGCGTTCCGACCTGCGCTCGCGTGGGCTTGTGCCACTGGCGCTGGATGTGATTGCCGCTGAATCCGAAGCACAGCATCGCCGCTCATTTACCTTCGGCGACAAGCTCTCCACGATAGAACTCGCGCTGTTTACCCGACAGCTCGCATCGCTGCTGGAATCCAAGCTGCCCCTGGAGCAGGCCTTCGACGCCCTGATGGAACAAGCCGAGCGTCCTTATCAGCGCGACTTGATTGCCTCCATACGCGCGGAGGTGATGGGTGGTGCTTCATTGTCCGATGCGCTCGCACGACATCCGCGTGATTTTGCCGACATTTACCGCGCGCTGGTGGCCTCCGGTGAGCAGATCGGACAGCTGGCCGGTGTGCTGTCGCGGCTGGCGGATTATGTCGAGCGTCGCAATGCGCTGGTGCAGAAAGTCAGACTCGCATTTACTTATCCGGCTATCGTGACTGTTGTCGCATTCGCTATCGTTATTTTTCTACTCACTTATGTGGTGCCGCAGATTGTGTCGGTGTTCGCGAACACCAAGCAGCAACTGCCCTTTCTCACTCGTGCGATGCTTGCCATATCCGGCTTCGTGCGCCAGTGGGGATGGCTGGTCGCTCTGATCATCATGACGACTTTCTTGGTGTGCCGACGCAGTCTGCGCGACCCTGAGTTAAAGATGCGCTGGCATCGCTGGCTGCTGACTGCGCCTATGCTTGGACGCTTTCAGCGCAGTCTGAATACGTCACGATTTGCCAGCACACTGGCCATAACGATCAGCTCCGGTGTGCCCATTTTGCGCGCCTTGCAGACTAGCCGCGACACCTTATCGAATCTCGCGATGCGCCAGCAAGTCGAGGAAGCGACAGCCAGTGTGCGTGAGGGTGTGAGTCTGGCGCGCGCCTTGTCGGCTCAGAAGCATTTTCCGCCGATGCTGGTGCACATGATTCGCGCTGGGGAAGTCACTGGCGAATTGCCGGCGATGTTGAACCGCGCGTCGCAGATGCAGGAACAAGATCTCGAGCGGCGAGCGCTGACCATAGCTGGCCTACTCGAGCCGGTACTGATTCTCGCGATGGGCGTAGTGGTGCTGCTGATCGTGCTGGCAGTGCTGATGCCCATTATCGAAATCAACCAGCTGGTACGTTGAGATGCAGCGCGCACCTACCGTGATGGCTTTCCTGCTGTTTCTTGCGCTTTGCGCGTCGGTGTCGTACTGGTTGCTGCAATGGATGGCGCCAGCACCCAGACCAGTGGCAGCGCTGCCGTACACGACGCGTGCATTACCCCCAGTAGCAGCCGCTGCAAATTTGTTTGGCGGTCGCGCACTGGCTGCGGGTCTGGCCAGTGTGCAGTTGAGAGGCATCATCCACAGCGGTAGTGCAGCGGGCAGTGTTGCGATTATTGCGGTGGAAGGTAAACCGGCGCGTGCGCTGAGTGCGAATGCCGAAGTCAGTAGCGGACTCACCGTGAAAGCAATCAACGCGCGCACTGTGGTGTTGTCGGATCGCGGTGCAGAAAAAGAATTGACGCTGCCTGCCTTTGGCGCGCAGGAGAGCGCGATGTCCAACCTCCCTGGACGTTCGCCCGAGCCACAGCAATTCGTTCAACCGCCGCAGCAGTCCACGGCCGTCACACCACAGTGGGCACCGCCGCAGCAAGCCTACGGCCCGAGTGCCAGCAGCACGACGGCCGCCGGTGCGCAGGGTGTGCCGAATGGAGCGAATACACAAGCACCGATGCCGGCGCAACGCCCGCCACCGACAGCACCGCAGCCACAGCCGGCGACAGCACCGCAACGTTGATTAATGATCTTTGGTGTTTTGTAGCAGCAGCTTGATCAGCTCGCGCTTTTTTGCCTGACGATTGCCGGATTTCGTCTTGGTATGGGGACCAGCGGCACGATGCTTCGCAGGGATGGCGACAGGATTGCGTGGCTTGAGCGCACGTTGCGAGGCTTCGATGCGGAAAGCGGCTTTCTGTCGATTACCTCGGGCCTTATTCGCCATGGTCGGATCGGCAGCGCAGGTGTTCAGGTGACCGCTTCGCCGGCGGTGGCTTTGGTGTCAGTGCTGTCACTGGTGGTGGTTGGAGCCTCGGCTGCCGGTTCGGGCGGAGCAGCGGCGTCGGCTGATGCTGCCGGTGCTTCAGTGCTTGTCGCAGCGGTTTCCGCGGTGTCCGTAGGCTCCGTAACAGCCGTAACGTTTTCTGTGGATGGGGCTTCTGCAGCGTCGGTAGCAGTCGCATTATCGGTGCTGGATTCGGCACTACCTTCCTGCTGACGCTGTATGAACTCCCGCATCAGACTGCGTAGTACCTGTGCTGGCGGCCGCTCGCACGCCGCTGCCGCCGCCAGAAAGGCGTCACGCAGCTCCGGTGCCAATACGATCGAGTACACAGTGGCTTTAGCCATGAACAATGCTCCACAGATGGATACTGCGAAGTATAAAGGCGCGACGGCAGTCAGCGCCGGTTAAAGCACGTAACGCGACAGATCCTCGTCTCCCGCCAGTTCGCCCAGCTTTTCATCGACATAGGCGGCATCAATCTTTACGCTGCCGGACGACTGATCGCCGGCGGTGAAGGACACTTCCTCGAGCAGCTTCTCCATCGCGGTGTACAGACGGCGCGCGCCGATATTTTCGGTTTTCTCATTCACCGAATAGGCGATTTCGGCCAGGCGGCGGATGCCGTCCTCTGTAAAGCTGATACTCACGTTCTCAGTGGCTAGCAGCGCTTCATATTGCCGTGTGAGGCAGGCATCGGTAGAAGTCAGGATGCGCTCGAAATCTGCAATCGCGAGTGACTCCAATTCAACCCGAATAGGGAAACGGCCCTGCAGTTCCGGAATTAAGTCGGAAGGCTTTGCGAGATGAAATGCACCCGATGCAATAAAAAGGATATGGTCGGTTTTCACCATGCCGTATTTCGTATTGACGGTGGTACCTTCGACCAGCGGCAGCAAGTCGCGCTGTACGCCGGCTCGTGACACATCTACTCCCTGAGTATTCGCACGCGATGCGATCTTGTCGATCTCGTCTAGGAACACGATACCGTTTTGTTCGACGTTCGCGATGGCGCGCTGTTTCAGCTCGTCTTCATTGATCATGCGCGAAGCCTCTTCATCGATCAGCAGTTTCATTGCTTCGGCGATCCTCAGCTTGCGCGCCTTGGTGCGCCCGCTACCCAGGCCAGAGAACATCGACTTGATCTGCTCGGTCATTTCTTCCATGCCGGGCGGCGCCATGA
>CAZXRS010000194.1:0-4249 GCA_964642635.1 uncultured Bifidobacterium sp.
GGTGCTTCACCCGTCGATGGTGTTGACATCGATCCGCAGGCTATCGTTTCCGCGCGAGACAACGGAGTGCGTAATTACTGCACCGATATCGACTGGTTCCTGCCCGAAGTGTTTGGCACCGAGCGGAAGGACACCCGCTACGACATCGTCGCCGCAAATATTTTGTCGAGTCCCCTAAAACTGATGGCACCTATGCTGTCTGGCCGCGTTGCGCCCGGTGGTGCGATGGTGCTGTCCGGTGTACTTGCCCGCCAGGCTGACGAAGTCATCGCTAGCTATGCAATGCATATCCGATTGTCCGTGTGGGCAGAGCGTGAAGGCTGGGTCGCGCTCGCTGGGCGCAAGGAAAACTGATCATGGAACAGCTTGCAACCCAGTGTCCGAATTGCCGCACACAATTCCGCGTGACGATGGCACAGCTCGAGCTGCGCGATGGTCAGGTTCGCTGCGGTGCGTGCCGTGAGGTCTTTAACGGCATCGACTATGTGTTCGAGTACACCGGCGAATCAGGCTTCACGCTAACACCACCGGCTGCAGAGCAAGATTTTTCAGATCGCATGACGCTGATCGATTTTGGCTCGCTGCGTGGCGGGCCAGAGACCAGCGAAGCCAACATGCAGGAAGAGCTCGATGCGCTGTCACGTGCCATCGCCGACCTGCAGAACAAGCCTTGGGCGGAGCTGCCATCGACGCCACGATCGGAATTCAGCGATGAATCTCCGGATGAGGCATCGCGGCTGCACCATGCGCACAGTGAAGAGAGCTCACGCACCGAAGCCCCGGGCTTCGTACAGCAGGCGCGCAGCCGTGAACGTAGTGCTCGCGTGTGGAAGGTGCTGCTGTGGATAGGCATTCCGTTGCTTCTTTTCGCACTTGCGGCACAACTCGCCTATTTCTTCCGCAGCGAGATCGCCGCACGGTCGCCGGAAGCTGGTCGTTATCTGCGTGCCGCTTGTCGCCGTCTCGATTGCACGATCAGCCTGCCACAGCATATCGACCAGTTGTCGCTGGCCGCCAGCCGTCTGGAGCAGACACCGACGCAAGATACGTCAAGCGAGGCTTCGCCAGAACAGACGACTAAGCCAGCGTCGCTCACGCTGATAGCGACGCTCCAGAACAAGAGCGACACCGTGCAGGCCTGGCCTTCTCTGGAGCTCAAGCTGAAAGATGCGCAGGGCGCGGCCGTCGTGCGTAAGGCTTTCCTGCCCGAGCTCTACCTTACATCGAAAGAGATTCGTGCCGGTATACCGGCGCATTCGGAGCGTGAGATCCGTATAGCCTTTGAGCTGGAGGGAGGCGCACCAGCGGGCTTCGAACTGACCATTTTTTATCACTAACTACAACGCCATGAGTTCCCTGATCTGCGGCTCGCTCGCCTTTGACACCATCATGTCCTTTCACGGTCGCTTCTCTGAAGCGCTGCTGGCGGACCAGCTGCACAAGATTAACGTTGCCTTTCTAGTGCCGGGTATACGGCGCGAGTACGGCGGCTGCGCAGGCAATATCGCCTATAACCTGAAGCTGCTCGGTGGCGAGCCGCTGATCATGGCGACACTCGGTCAGGACGGTGCACCTTATGTCGAGCGCCTAAACAAGCTCGGCATCAGTACGCGCTGCATACGCTCCTATGATGATGCCTATACAGCGCAGGCGTTCATCACGACTGATGCCGCCAACAACCAGATCACGGCCTTCCATCCGGGGGCGATGTCGAACTCGCACCACATCAAGGTTAAAGATGCTGGCGCCGTAAAGCTGGCAATCGTCGCGCCTGATGGTCGTGACGGCATGCTCGAGCACGCACGCGATTGTGCGGCACTGGGCGTTCCGTTTATTTTCGATCCGGGTCAGGGGCTACCGATGTTTAGCGGCGACGAGCTTAAGCAGTTCATCGAAATGGCGACGTATGTCGCGGTGAACGACTACGAAGCTGAGTTACTGACTGAGCGAACCGGGCTGACGCTGCAGGAAATCTCGGAGCGCGTATCGGCACTGATCGTGACTCGTGGCGAACAAGGTGCAGAAATTTTCACCGCCGATGGGAAACACGACATACCGGTGGTGAAAGTCGATCAGGTAGTCGATCCCACCGGCTGCGGTGATGCATTTCGTGCCGGTATGCTGTTCGGCCTCACCCGCGGTATGGACTGGATGACCACGGGTCGTCTTGCGTCGCTGATGGGTGCGATCAAAATCGAGAGTCAGGGCGGACAGAATCACGCGCCGACTGTGGCAGAGATCGAGGCAAGGTTTGAGAAAGAATTCGGCTATCGCTTTTGAGTGAAGCCGACTCAATACATGGTGTACACAAGATTCTCGGCTACAAACACCAGAATCCGCAGCACAAGAAATGCCAGTATCGGCGACAGATCGACGCCTGCAATTGAGGGCAGCAGGCGGCGTAGCGGACGCAACAAAGGATCGGTCAGTGCTCTGATGGTCGGTGCGATCGGCGCGTAGGGATTCACCCAACTGAGGATCACCTCGAGGAAAATCAGGCCGATAAATCCGTACGCGATGGCATGGATCAGCGAGAGCAGTGTCAGCAACAGCCAGGGCTCGATCGCAAACGCGGAGCGCACACCTAACTGAATCGCCAAGGAAGCAAGCATGATGAGGCAGGCGCCTATCATGCTGGCCCAGTCATAACCCCCGACTCCCGGCAGCACGCGACGCAACGGCAGCACCAACCAGTCAGTCAGCCGAAACATGAACTGCCCGAGTGAGAACGGCGGCCGCACTCGCACCGCCTGCATCCAGAATCGGAATAGCAGTAGGCCGGCGATGATGGTCGCGGCGGTGTCGATCACAAGATTAAATATGGAATAAAGCACGTTGGCCTTTGTCGTTAGCAGGAAACCGGTCGGCAGTGCTGATTTTGCCCGAATCTCGGCCCGCTTCCAAACCGGCAGGCTCAGCTACCGAGGGCAAACGGAAAGCGGGTCGTAGCAACGGCTGCGATCAATCGAACCCAGGCAATAAAAAACCGCTGCAGCCCAAGGGCATGCAGCGGTGATTTTGCGCCGGCAAACTTGCGGCTTTCAGACGGGCGTCGCTTATGGACGCAGACCCGTCGGAAAAGGCCACGCAGCGGCCGGGCTCAGCACGGTCGTCACAGGCGTGGCCGGCGCGACTGCAGGTTTGTGAGCTGCTGGCTTGTGAGCTGCCGGCTTCTTGTGAGCGGCGGCCTTCTTCGGCGCTGCTTTCTTCGCAACTGGCTTCTTTGCGACTTTCTTCGCTGCCTTCTTGGCGACAGCTTTTTTCGCGACCTTCTTCACCGCTTTTTTGGCGGCCTTCTTCGCTACTGGCTTCTTCTTTGCTACCGATTTCTTTGCCGCTTTCTTGGCGACCTTTTTCGCCGACTTCTTGGCGACGGCTTTTTTTGCGACTTTCTTAGCGGCTTTCTTCGCTACTTTTTTAGCCGCCTTTTTCGCAACTGGCTTCTTCTTCGCTACGGCCTTCTTTTTCGCTACCGCCTTCTTCGCTACTTTTTTGGCAGCTGGCTTCTTCGCCGCTACCTTTTTCTTGGCGACCGGCTTCTTCTTAGCCGCCGGCTTTTTCTTTGCTGCAGTTTTCTTCTTTGCTGTTGCCATTGCTTTCTCCTTCATGTGATAGCTATCACTCAGGTACATTTGGAAACCCGACCGGACCCGAAGGTCTAGGCGGATTATTCATCGGAGCAAACAGACTTTGCCGTTTGCGCTAATGAATGCGGCACCAGCTGAACTGCTGCATCTCCTCGTCGATGCAGCACTTCAGCTAATTCGACCGGGCACGAAAACGTTCGCTACCTTGCCGTGTGAACCCCTGAAGGGCCCACTGCAAAGCAGCGACGGCACTGACCTGCGTTTCCTTTGCCCCGACAGCAGCCGACCCGCAGTCGGCGGCAATCCTTTCAGGCCAGTGGAACGCCTTCGGCGTAGTCAAAAAAAACGCCGGCAATTATGCCGGCGTCGGAAATCGATTGCAGAAAGGCCAACTCTTTTTTCGAAGAATACGCTGCCTTACCCGAAAGGCTCGGGCGATCATGCGCAGTCAAAAAAGTCGGGTAGGGTCTACTGTGCATCAGGTACAGCTTTTACCTTCCTCTGGTCTCTCTGCTGTGACTGCCTAATGTTTAAGCAGTCAGTCAAAACCTGGTCGGCGGCACTTGGGCCGCCTTGCCCATCAATCCCAGCTCAGCGCACCGCCGGTCTGGTATTCGATGACGCGCGTCTCAAAGAAATTACGTTCTTTCTTCAAATCGATC
>CAZXRS010000195.1:0-4245 GCA_964642635.1 uncultured Bifidobacterium sp.
GTGACAAATATAAGCGTCAATCTGGCGATACATAATGGATTGCGTACAGTAGTTCGGGGCTTCGGGAGTGGCTCATTGTGCAGATCTGGCACGTTTTGCAAGTTAACTTGGAGGTGCTCTCATGTCTGATAAAGACAAGGTATGGCCGACGGGACTGACTGAGGCTGAGTCCGAAGAAATTCACCGTCATTTAATTCAGGGTACGCAGATTTTCGGCATGATCGCGGCTTTCGCGCATCTGCTGGCGTACATCTATTCACCTTGGCTCCATTAATCGAAGGGGTATCGCTATGATTTATGGAAAACTGTGGTGTGTCGTGAAACCTTCGGTGGGTATTCCCATCATCATCGGCGCAGTGGCCGTTGCTTCTTTTTCGGTGCACGTTGCACTGACGCTGAACACGACCTGGGTTAAGCGCTTCCTGAACGGCAGTGCCGCTCAGGTATCGATGGCGCCAGCATCGTCCGTCCAGCAGGTCGCGATGTTGACCCTGCCTGATGGGCAGCAGAAGTAATTCACGCCCTTGCGTCATGGTTCGGGGCCCGAACCATGACGTCACCTCTTTCATGTCAGTCTGCGCCTCGCGCTTCCTGAAAATTCCACGATGACTTCCGCACGCACCTTCCGGCAAGAAATGCTGCGTACCTGGTCGCGCGTGGGAACAAAATTTCTGCCGTTTGCTGATGCAGCATCACCGACCCTGCCATTGTCACGGTTGCTGCGTCTGTCGCTGTTTCAGGTATCCGTCGGCATGGCGCTGGTTCTGATGATTGGCACGCTCACGCGCGTGATGATCGTCGAACTCCATGTGCCGGCCGCTCTGGTTGGCCTGATGATTTCTCTTCCGTTGCTGGCTGCGCCTTTTCGCGCAGTGATTGGTTTCCGCTCTGATCACCATCGCTCAGAGCTTGGCTGGCGACGTGTGCCCTATATCTGGATGGGTACGCTGATTCAATTCGGCGGACTCTCGATCATGCCGTTCGCCTTACTCGTGCTCTCTGGGATGGGCCATGCCTCGCAGGCGCCGGCCTGGGTCGGGCAGGGCGCCGCTGCGGTCGCATTCTTGTTGGTCGGTGCTGGACTGCACACGACGCAGACCGTGGGCCTGGCACTGGCGACGGATCTTGCGCCCTCAGAGTCACGCCCGAAAGTCGTCGGTCTGATGTACGTGATGCTGCTACTGGGCATGATGGGTAGCGCCGTGGCGTTTGGGCTGGCGTTAGCTGAGTTCAGCCCCGGGCGACTCATCCAAGTGATTCAGTTCTCCGCCGTGCTCACGCTGGTTCTTAACACAGTCGCGCTGTGGAAACAGGAATCGCGCAGCCGCGCGAACAAGCCCGGCGCGGAGCAGCGCTTGGATTTTCGAGGCACCTGGCAGCTGTACTGCCAAGGCGAGCAGGCCTTGCGCCGCCTGATAGCCATAGGTCTGGGCACCATGGCCTTTACGATGGAAGACGTGCTGCTCGAGCCTTATGGTGGCGAGATACTCGGACTGTCGGTGGGCGAGACCACACTACTGACCGCGACACTGGCCATTGGTGGTTTAGTGGGCTTTGCGCTCGCATCGCGTGTACTGAGCCGGGGTATGGATCCGCTGAAGCTGGCCGGACTTGGTGCAGCGGCAGGCGTGCCAGCGTTTGCCATGGTGATCTTGTCTGCGCCGGCGGCAACGCCCTGGTTGTTCGCTGTAGGCACGCTGCTGATCGGATTTGGCGCGGGACTGTTTGGTCATGGCACATTGACCGCAACCATGAACCTGGCGCCGCCCAGCCAGAGCGGGCTGGCTCTGGGCGCATGGGGCGCCGTGCAGGCGACCGGTGCGGGGGTTGCCGTTGCCTTGGGCGGCATCCTGCGTGACCTCGCAGCGATGGCAGGCGGATCTGCGTTTGGCTATACCAGCGTGTACGCGCTGGAGATCGTGCTGCTCCTGCTGACCATGCTCACGCTCAGGCCGCTGCTGCAGCAAAATCAGCCCCGCGGCAATTTTGAGTAATAATGTGGCTGGCTGAAATATTGTTCGCCTGGCTGTAATGAGAGCGCTGAGCCTTGGTCAGGCGCTGAATTTGTGTGGCAACACTCGATACCGGAGAAGAGTATGAAAACTTGGCAAATCTTGTTGGTGCTGTGGGGCGTCGTTGCCTGCTTCATGATGGCGAATCATTTCAATCGCCAGAACATCGAGCGCATGAAAAAGAAGTAAGCTTCAGCATGAAAAAAACAGGCCGCGTTAAACGCGGCCTGTTTTTTTTTCGACCCCTGCGCAAGCGGCCGGCTGTTCTGTGGTGCCCGCATCGCCGGCAGACTCGGCTTCAGCAGCAGCTTCCGCCGCCTCTTTCTCGGCTGCAGCCTTCGCTTCTTCTTCGGCTTTAGCCGCCGCTTCGGCCTCGGCTTCTGCCGCTGCTTTGGCGGCCGCCACTTGAATCCTGCCGGGTCCGAGCTCTTGGTAGGCTTCCTCGAACACATTACTCAACATCTTGTAGTTTGCCGACAAGATCTTGTTTTCGCCTTTGACCGAGATATCGAGCAGTCCCATCATCAACAAGGCCTCAGCCGCAATACCAATATCGATCACCGACAGTTCGGTCTTGCGCGACAGCTCAATCAGGCTCATGCCTTCCTTGCCGGCTTCCATTAATGCGGCGACGATGATCACACGCCTCTCGGTGGAAAACCCACCGAACAGTTTCGCGAATTCTTTAGCTTCCATCTACACCCCCTCAGGACGGAATTGGCGTCCGATAGATTAATTGGGCGTAATGATACAGGGCGGCGCAGGCTTACCCTATTCTGCGTCCGACACCTCAAGTGCAGCGGTCGTTTGTCCGGTGCGCAGCCACACCGGGCAGACCTTACAAATTCTCGCGACGATTTCCATATTGTTGGGCGACGGTAGCGATTCACCCTGAAGCCATTTGAAAACCGAAGAGGGAGTGACGGCCGCGCCCTGGCTCAATTGCACGAAGGCGGCCAGCAATTCGCCGGGACGGTTCGGGTTGATGCCCGCATCGCGAAGGCAGGCTCTGAGACGGAGTCTGAATGCGTCGCGCTCCTTGAAGGTCAGATGTGCGGGCATGCGCTTTCGGTCCGGGCTATGCAATAACGTGCGTCACGGGCACTGGGTCCAGAGGGCGTTAATTGGTGAAGCGGATCCGCAGCGAATCGAGGTCGAAGCCTGTGGACACGCATACCCATTCCTCACCTGCGGCGACCGGCTGTGCCGGGCACACCGCATTCAGCGCGAGCAGATCACCTGCCTGAATCGCCGCGCCCGTCGGGGAATCATCGTGGCGTTGCAGCAGCCGATATAGATCGCCGATGGACGACAGAGCCGTCTTGTAGCCCGGCGTGTAATCCACCAGCAAGGACCCGGATGCCGACGTGCGGCTAAAACTGAAGGTGCTGAGATCGAGCAATTGCGAGAAATGCTTTTTGCTGCTCAGCGACAGCGTCTTCAACTCACCCGACAGCAGCGTTTTGTTGAATCCGTTCGCGCAGATCTTGTCTTCAAATCGCCAGGACGCATCCGCATAGGGGAGTAGCTGTAACTCGGCACCCATGGCAATGGCGTCGATCGCATCGATAAAAGTCTCAAAGCTATCGGACAGGTCAGGTGTCTGGGCGAATCGCAGGATTAACTTAGGTTCGAGCCGCAGACGCGTTGAACCATGCGTACGAATGGGGGCGAGCTCGCCTTCGTCATCAGCGAATTGGGCGCGGTATAGGTAGCCGAGGCATGCCTGATCCGCCAGATCGAGATCCGAGCCCATGGAGTCGGCAATCAGCTTCCTGCCTACGGGATTCATACCCTCGGCAATAAACATCGTGTGCAGTTCATGCAGCGTTTGGACACTGGTCTCAGGCGTCAGGCCGAGCGAAGCAGCCTGGGGAGCGACCGTTTTCCTGCCGGAATAGGCCTCTTTCAGCGCATGAGCGTAGGTACGTGAGCGGGAAGAAAACAGCATGGCGGCGCCCCTCGAAAAATAACTCTACATAAGCTATCACAGCGAATCTTAAAAAACTACACAAAACAAGAAATTGAAGATAAAAATCGGTTAAAATTGTTCAAATAAAGAAATAAATTGTAGATATCTTTAAATAAATTTTGTAATATAGAGTTTTTGTACAAATATTTGTCGATTTCAGGATGTAAAAATGAGAAGAGATACTGATTCGCCTGATTTAATGTCGATAGGCAAGCTCTCGCAGGAGTCGGGTGTCCATGCATCGACACTGCGAGTGTGGGA
>CAZXRS010000196.1:0-4203 GCA_964642635.1 uncultured Bifidobacterium sp.
GAAGAATCGCAGCGCCTTTTCGGTAATTCCTTGGCGCTTCATGGAAAGCCTGTCACCCCATTGATGCTTTCCATTCAATGCGGACACGAGGAATTAACCAATGCCCTTCTCGATGCCGGCGCCAATCCGAATCTGGGTGCCCTCTCGCCCTTGATACTCGCTGCCATGCTCGATCAGCCGATTATCTTCAATAACTTGCTGAAGAATAATGCCAGCCTTGTTCATTGCCGCGACACCGAAGGAAATGATGGGTTATACGCCTGCATTGCCTCTGGAATGAAACCAGATTATCTGCGCTCTCTCGTGGATGAACACGATTTTTGCTGTGATGATGGATCCATCCATTCGCCCTTAGGTCTAGCGGTAGAAAAAAAGCTGCACAATGTCTGCGCATTACTTCTTGCTTCTGGAGCCCCTGTTGAGTATCAGGATGAGACACAGGAGGCCATTACGATCTGGGAAGAGGCGCTACCCCGAAAAAAATTCTCGTCGGCGATAGCATCGCTTCTCACAGCCACTAGAAGTGCATCAATTCCACAGGATCTTCCAGACGAGATTGCGAACATGCTTTTGCTGTTTTTGGACAATATCGAGAATCCAGAATTGTTATCATCAAAGGGGTTTTTTACCCCACTGCTGTTTAGCTCTTTGGAAAAAATAAAAAACCTTGCTCAACAATCCAATCACCTGACACGGCGACAGGCAGCAATGTCGGTCGCTTGCATCCTTATCGGTAACCTGGCTAAAGGGAAATCTACTGTAGCTCTGTCTAATGACGGAGAGATATCGCAGGTTTTTGAGTGGCAAAAGAAGGCCTTGGAGGACAGCAATCGGCAGTGCGATGCGCTGGCTGCGGCATGTGAAAAGTTGATTGCCGATTTCGAGCAGAAGCTGCAATACGCACTGACACTGGATTTTTTCCTGGAGTGTCACGCTGATTGTCCGGATCAGGTCAACATACGTCGGTTTATCGCCGCACGGCTCTGTGAGACATCCGGCATGCCTTTGTCGATGGCGAAGCAAATTAGTGACGCCTGGAACAAGGCAGCAATGTGGACCAAGGATTGGCAAGTTGCTCCAGAGTCAGAGGAGGACGGTAATCGCTTCCTGGTAGCCCTCATGCGCAATCTTTTGCGAAAAACGATTGAAGAACCTACGCTTACTCCGGATCTTCTTGAATTCGACTTCCGTGCGGCACTCGATCGCGCTATTCCTCAGGAGACCTTACCGCTTAATGAATTCTGTTCCAATCCGGTACAGTGGCTAAGGCGACATGAACAACGCACATCGCTTGCTGATCCCGACGACGATCTCCCGTCTCAATTACAGATAGCCCTTGGTCTGCCATTGGCCAGTTGCGAGGCGATGGCCGTAGCGTGGAAACTGGCGATTCGACGCACTCGTGGCTCCGCATGGAAGACTCCGGAAGAGCTTCAGCGCGTACTGAGTAAACAGCTCGCTTTTCTGCTGACCCAGTGGCCTCCCGATGAGGCTCTCGGTAAGGTCTTGTCCAATGTCGGCAAACTGATGCTCGAAAACTGGATTACCCGCGCGACCAATCCTTCCACTGCCCGACAGGTTTCTCGCAAACGGCTTGCTGTTGATGAGGCTCCGGATGCCCCTCCTACCAAGGAAGCGAGGCTCGAAGAGACAAGCTAGTGATGCAAGGTCCGTCTGACGATTGAAGCATAATCACGGCATGCGACCTTCTGACTCCACAACTTCAGCACCCGCATCGCCGCTGGCCGGCATTACCGTGCTCGATCTGACACGGTTATTACCCGGACCGGTGGCGACCATGCATCTGGCCGATATGGGTGCAAGCGTAATAAAGATCGAGGACCGTGGCGCCGGGGATTACGCGCGAACCATGAGCCATGTCAAGCATGAGCTTTCGCAATTGTTCATTGCGGTTAACCGCGGCAAGCAACTGATGCGATTGGACCTTAAAGCGTCGTCCGATCGCGATCGATTCCTCGCCATGGTCGAAACCGCGGATGTCGTCATCGAGAGTTTCCGCCCCGGGGTCATGCAGCGCCTTGGCCTCGGATGGGAAACACTGAAAGCGCGAAATCCCAAGCTAGTGATGTGCTCCATCACGGGCTACGGTCAGCATGGTCCGTTGGCGCAAATGGCAGGGCATGATCTGAACTTCATCGCCTACTCGGGCATGCTTGCGCAGAACGCCGATGAGAGCGGTCGGCCGGTGCTACCCAATCTGCAAGTCGGTGATCTTCTCGGTGGAGCACTCACGGCGGTGCAAGGTCTGCTTGCTGCGCTGCTCGCGGTGAAGATGGGCGGCCCGGGGCGTTATGTTGATGTTGCGATGACTGATGCCGTGTTCGCGCATCACATCATGCCGCTACTCTCGCTGAACTATGGCGGACACTCGCCTCCACCGGCACGCGATCTGCTCACCGGCGGCGTTCCCTGCTACGACGTCTATCGATGCAGTGACGGACGCTACATGGCGGTCGGTGCGCTCGAGTTGAAGTTCTGGGAAATCTGCTGCGACCTACTGCAGCGCCCGGACCTGAAACAACGGCATTGGTCGTTGGGCCAAGTCGTTGGCGGCGACGATGCGATGGCCGTGAAATCTGAACTCACGCACATCTTCGCTGAGCGCACGCAAGCCGAGTGGACCGCGCTGTTTGAACCGGCCGATTGCTGCGTGACGCCGGTGCTACCCATCGAGGAAGCGCTCCGCCACCGGCATTTCATGGAACGTCGATCAGCGATCCCAACCAGCCATCCGAGCGAAGGCGATTACCTGCAGACGGCACCTTCATTACGCTTCCAATCCTGACTGTGGGTCGATGGCCATAATAGGTTTTTTATAGCCTATTTAAACATCAGAAACTTTATAAAAACCCGCATGAATCCACGCAAAATTCAGTCATGTGGGTGATTAATCGGCACGGCTGTGCATGTTAAAATCGCATCTGCGCTGCTAGCAATTGATGCCCTTGAAGCTCATGCGCTGCCGCGACGGTGCCGCTATCCCGGGCCGCCGATGAAGTGATTCGGCGTTCAGGCCTAGCGCCCCCCATTGTCCAATGAACTTCTTCGGAGTTTTGATGAACGCCCCCATGAATCGACGGCAGTTCTTCAGGATCACTGCGGCCGGGTTAGGTACTTCTACCCTCGCCGTGATGGGCCTGGCGCCATCCGTGGCGCATGCCGAGATGCGAGCCTACAAGCTCGATCGCGCGACTGAAACCCGCAACACCTGTGCTTATTGCTCAGTGGGTTGCGGCATCCTGATGTACAGCACTGGCGACAGAGCCAAAAACGTGAAGGCCGAGGTCTTCCATATTGAAGGCGATCCGGATCATCCGGTGAACCGCGGCACGCTGTGTCCTAAAGGCGCCGGCATCCTCGATATGCTGCGCAGCCCGTCGCGCCTGAAGCGCCCGGAAGTGCGCCGTCCTGGCTCGGACAAGTGGGAGCCTATTGAGTGGCATCAGGCGATTGATGAAATCGCTCATCTGATGAAAGCCGATCGCGACGCAAATTTCATGACGAAAAATGCGGAAGGCCAATTGGTCAATCGCTGGCTGTCGACCGGCATGCTGTGCGCGTCGGCGGGCTCTACCGAAACCGGTTACCTGACCCAGAAGATCACACGGTCTCTGGGCATGATCGCACTCGACAACCAAGCACGCGTCTGACACGCACCGACGGTGGCAGGTCTTGCCCCGACGTTTGGCCGTGGCGCGATGACGAATCACTGGGTCGACATCAAGAATGCCGACCTGATCCTCGTTATGGGTGGAAACCCGGCCGAGGCGCATCCTTGCGGATTCAAGTGGGTTGTCGAAGCGAAGGCACACAACAAAGCAAAACTGATCGTTGTCGATCCGCGTTATACGCGCACGGCTTCGGTTTCTGATTTCTATACCGCGCTGCGGCCGGGATCGGACATCGCTTTCCTCGGCGCGCTGATCAACTATCTGATCAGCCATGACAAATATCACGCCGAGTACGTGAAGGCGTATACCGACGCCACCTTTATCGTCGACAAAGGCTTCGAGCTGGTCGACGGCATCTACTCGGGCTATGACGCCGAGAAACGCAAGTACGACCGCAGCACCTGGTCCTACGCGCGCGGTGCCGACGGCTATGTGAAGGCTGATCCGACGCTGAAGGATCCGCGCTGTGTGTTCAACCTGATGAAGTCGCACTACAGTCGCTACACCCCCG
>CAZXRS010000197.1:0-4189 GCA_964642635.1 uncultured Bifidobacterium sp.
GTCATCAAGAATCACGTCGATACCTGCGGACTGCAGCGATTCATACAGCGCATCCGTCGCCTCCCTCACCGCTTCGCTGCGGTCGTAGCCCATCGGGCACAGCACCACTTCGAAGGGCGCAATCGCGGCCGGCCAGATAATGCCCTTGTCGTCGAAATTCTGCTCGATCGCGGCACCCAGAATCCGCGTGATACCGATGCCATAGCAGCCCATCTGCATCAGCTGCGGCTGGCCCTTCTCGTCGAGATAGGTGGCCTTCATGTCTTCCGAGTAGCGGGTACCGAGCTGGAACACGTGTCCGACCTCGATGCCGCGCTGGATCTCGAGCACGCCCTTGCCGTCCGGCGAAGGATCGCCGGCGACGACGTTGCGGATGTCGGCGACCTCCGGCTCCGGCAAGTCTCTGCCCCAGTTCGCGCCGGTGTAATGAAAGCCTTCATCATTCGCGCCGCAAACGAAATCGCTCATCGCAGCGACCGTACGATCGGCTACCACTTTCACCGGCTTCGCCGTGCCAATCGGGCCCAGGTAGCCCGGCTTGCAACCGAAGTACTCAAGAATTTCTGCATCACCAGCGAACCGGAACGGACCGATGCCGGGCAGCTTCGCGGCTTTCACCTCGTTGAGATCATGATCACCGCGCAGCAGCAAGAGCCAGATCTCGCGCGCGCCCTCGGCCTTCTCGACCGACAGCACAATGGACTTCACCATCTGCGTCAGCGGCAAGCCCAGTAGCTTGGCAACGTCTTCGCAACGCTCTTTACCGGGAGTTGCTGCCTTGACCAGTGGCTGCGACGCTGCACCGCGCGGTGTTATCGGCGCTAGCGCCTCGGCCGCCTCCATATTGGCCGCGTACTCAGAAGTCGGGCAATAGACCAACGCATCTTCGCCCGTATCGGCAATCACATGAAATTCCTGCGAGCCGGAACCACCGATGGCACCATTGTCGGCAGCGACCGCGCGAAACTTCAGACCAAAGCGGTTGAAGATGCGCGTATAGGCATCAACCATCAGGGCGTATGATTTTTTCAGGCCCTCGACATCACGATCGAAAGAATACGCATCCTTCATCGTGAACTCGCGGCCGCGCATCAGGCCGAAGCGTGGGCGTCTCTCGTCACGGAACTTGGTCTGGATGTGATAAAAGTTCACTGGCAGCTGTCGGTAGGAGCGGATCTCACTGCGCGCAATATCGGTGACCACTTCTTCGGAAGTGGGCTGCATTGCAAACTCGCGGCCGTGACGGTCTTTTAACCTCAACAGTTCGGGGCCCATCTTGTCCCAGCGACCGGTCTCCTGCCACAGCTCAGCTGGCTGCACGAGCGGCATCAGCAGTTCAATGGCGCCGGCGTGGTCCATTTCTTCGCGCACAATACGCTCCACCTTACGGATCACGCGCAGGCCCATCGGCAGGTAGTTGTAAATGCCAGAACCTAGCCGTTTGATCATCCCGGAGCGCAGCATCAGCTTGTGGCTGACGATCTCGGCATCGGATGGAGCTTCTTTGAGGGTAGAAATAAAAAACCGGGAGGCGCGCATGAGGAAAAAATTTCTTAAAAAGAGAGGGTTATAATCAATCCCAATTTTAAAGTATTCGCGGGCTCGCGCCGCGCGGATCGCGTTACCTGCGTGTCGCCAGCGCCCTGAAGGGCGCGGGGTGACGCCAGTCGCGACCCCAAGGCGCCGCCTGCAGGAAAGGTGGACCATGCTGGACCGTGAAGGCTACCGCCCAAACGTCGGCATTATCCTGCTGAACCAACAGAACGAGGTCTGGTGGGGTAAGCGGGTGCGTGAACATTCGTGGCAATTCCCGCAAGGCGGAATCAAGCACGGCGAGACGCCCGAGCAAGCGATGTATCGCGAGCTCGAGGAAGAGGTCGGGCTTCGTGCCGAGCATGTGAAGATCATCGGTCGCACACGCGATTGGCTGCGCTATGACGTGCCGGATCATTTCATCAAGCGCGAGGTACGCGGCCATTACAAGGGACAGAAACAGATCTGGTTCCTGCTGCGTATGGTCGGCCGCGACTGCGATGTGAACCTGCGCATGTCCGACCATCCCGAGTTCGACGCTTGGCGCTGGCATGATTACTGGGTGCCCCTAGACGTTGTCATCGAATTCAAGCGCGATGTCTACATGAAGGCTCTGCAAGAGCTGTCGCGCTTCCTGCGTCCGCCGCAGGTTCATGGCCGCCGGCCGCGAGATCGCATGCATCCGCCTGGCGCTGATGCGCCGAGCATCGCCGCTGAACCGGACGCGAAATGAGGGCTGTATCTCTGAAGCGCGCCGTGCTGACGCTGAGCCTGTTCTCGGTGCTCAATGCGTCGGCGGGCTTACTTCGCGACGAAGAGGCACCCGCCGAGCCCAAGGAAGAAAGTGCGGTCTTGCTGCCGGCAGCGCCGAAGCGCGATGCGCTGCTCCGTTACGAGGTCAGCGCCACATCGTCTATGCGTTTCGAGCTCGATCCGACATCGATCACCATCGTAGACGGCGATACCGTCCGCTTCACCAGCGTGATCACCAGCCCCAGCGGAGTGAGCAATGTGAGCTATGAAGGCATTCGCTGCAAATCGGCCGAGCGCAAACTGTACGCATCGGGCAGACCAGATAGCAGCTGGAACGCTTTCCCTGACGCCGCCTGGCGCCAGATTTCGAGTGCGGGTTCGAACAGCTATCACGCGACGCTGTTCAAAGATTTTTTCTGCGACGGGAGCGCAGTGGCCGGGAAGGTGCCGGCGATCGTAGAGCGTCTTAAGCGAAACAAGCCGATTCGTTAGCGCAACGACCCAGGCGGTAACTCAGCGCCTTTTCCCACCCTCACAGAAGCACGAGATTATCCCGATGAATCAACTCTTCCTCATCGAGATAACCCAGAATCTCCGCAATCTCTGCTGAAGGCTTGCGCATGATTCGTCTGGCTTCCGTACTAGCGTAATTGCTGATGCCGCGCGCAATCGCGCGGCCGGATTCATCGACGCAGGTCACCACGTCACCACGTCCGAACTCACCTTCGACCTCAACAACACCGATAGGCAGGAGCGATTTGCCATCGCGCGCAATTTTCTGCACCGCACCCGCATCCAGTTTTAGCCTGCCAGCAGTCTTCAGGTGATCGGCCATCCACTGTTTGCGCGCAGTGAGACGGGCAGTCTGCGCGACCAGTTGCGTACCAATCGCCTCGCCCTGTGCGAGCCGCACTAATACTCGCTCTTCCCTGCCCCAGGCAATCACGGTGTGAGCACCAGAACTCGCAGCGCGTTTCGCTGCCAGGATCTTTGTCAGCATGCCGCCACTGCCGATACCGGTTCCGGCGCCACCCGCCATCGCCTCGAGCTTCGGATCGCCGGCCATCGCCTCATGCACGAATTCAGCCTGCGGGTCTTTGCGGGGATCAGCGCTGAACAGACCGCGCTGGTCGGTCAGGATAATCAGAGCATCCGCGTCAATCAGATTGGCGACGAGCGCGCCCAAGGTATCGTTATCACCGAATTTAATCTCGTCGGTGACCACCGTGTCGTTTTCATTGATGACGGTGATCACACCAAGATCAAGCAGCGTCAGCAGGGTCGAGCGTGCGTTCAAGTAGCGTTCGCGGTCCGCCAAATCGGCATGCGTGAGCAGTACCTGCGCGGTACGCAAGTCATGTGACCGGAAACTGGTTTCGTAGATTTGTGCGAGGCCCATCTGCCCGACCGCTGCGCAGGCCTGCAACTCATGAATGCCGGTCGGACGCTTATCAAAACCCAGTCGCTGCATGCCTTCGGCAATGGCACCTGAACTGACCAACACCACCTGCTTACCCATGTGGCGTAGCTGTGCTATCTGATCAGCCCATTTCGCGATAGCCGCGTGGTCGAGTCCCTTACCCTCATTGGTGACGAGCGAGGAGCCGACCTTGACGATCACTCGTTGTGCCTGCTGGATGACGGATTGCATGGATCGACTCGCGGTGGTTCTTGTTTATCGCAGGTTCAGTCAACCGACTTGAAACGCGGATCGTCAGCGTCAATGCTGCTGATGTTCATGGCCTCTTCGGCGATACCGGATTGCTCGCGCTGCTCCTGCTCACGCTGCGTGGCCAGGTAATCATAAATGTCGACGACCAGATCTTCGCATCCTTCGCGGGTCAGACCTGAGATGGTGAACACCGGACCCTTCCACCCGAAGCCCTTCACGAAAGCTTTCACG
>CAZXRS010000198.1:0-4189 GCA_964642635.1 uncultured Bifidobacterium sp.
ACACCGGGCAAGCCAGCGAGGACTTTGTCGGTGACGTCTTTGCCCAGACCTTCCTTGCGGAAGCGGCGACCTTCGATCTCGAGTACTTCAGTGCGAAACGGCTCGTTCTTGCGACCACGCTCGGCGGGATGCGTCCACTCGAGCTTGAAGCGCGCAAGGGGAGTGTCATGAATCTTGCCGAGGTTATGGTCGAGGCGGGTCACTTCGAGCCAGTCGCCGTTCGGGTCGACCATACGCCAGCTGGCGAGATTGTCGAGCGCAGTGCCCCACAGCACCGCTTTCTTGCCACCGGCATTCATCGCGATGTTGCCGCCGATGCAGGAAGCTTCGGCCGATGTCGGATCCACCGCGAACACGAAGCCCGCTTTCTCTGCTGCATCCGATACGCGCTTGGTGACCACACCGGCACCGGAATAAATGGTGGCGTACTCGCGATCGACGCCGGGCAGCTTGATCATTTCCACCGCGCCGAGATCTTCAAGCTTTTCGGTGTTGATGACTGCCGACATTGGCGTGAGCGGAATCGCGCCGCCGGTATAGCCGGTGCCACCGCCACGCGGGATGATGGTGAGGCCGAGTTCGATGCACGCCTTGACTAGGCCAGCCATTTCATCTTCAGAGTCCGGCGTGAGTACGACGAACGGATACTCGACGCGCCAGTCCGTCGCATCGGTGACATGCGAAACGCGCGACAGTCCGTCGAACTTGATGTTGTCGGCCGCGGTGTAACGGCCCAGCATACGCTTGGCGCGGCGACGCAGCTCTTGCATCTGTTTGAACTCATTCGCCAGTTCCCTGACCGCTTCACGTGCAAGGGCAACCAAGGTACCCACATGCTGTTTGCGCTCACGAATCTCGGGCTCGAGCGTGTCATCGTCTTCGGCAACCATGCGGCGTCGATCCACCTCATTCAGTCGGTGAAACATCGCATCGACCAGCGACTCGCGGCGGGAGGGATTGTCGAGAAGATCGTCTTGCAGATACGGGTTACGACGCACGACCCAGATGTCGCCAAGTACTTCGTACAGCATGCGCGCAGAGCGGCCGGTTTGTCGCAGGCTGCGCAGCTGAGAGATCAGATCCCAGGCGTTGTCGCCCAGCAGACGGATCACTATCTCGCGATCAGAGAATGAGGTGTAGTTGTACGGAATCTCGCGCAGGCGGGCCGGCTGGCTGCCTTCAGGCGCGTCGGAAAGCAAGGTTTGGAATTGCGCTGGGGCGTTCATCAGAGGGAACAAGGCCTGAGAAGCTAAAAAAGCATTCTAACGTATTGCGCTGCACAATGCGCGGGCAGAACCCCTGAATTTGCAGGGGATTGCTGATCTCACCACAGCTGCATGAGGTGGTGCCAGGCACCGTCCGGTATCTCGAGCAGCAACAGGGTAATGAGCAGGTAGCGCAGCAGCTTGCCGAAGGCCATCCAGAACACGCAAGACCAGAATGGCAGCGCCAGCCAGCCAGCGAGAGCGCAGAGCGGGTCGCCAATCACCGGCAGCCAGGACAGCAGCAAAGTTTTCGGACCGAAGCGCTGCAGCCAGCCGAACCAGCGACTCTGGCGCTCATGCGTGAACGCTTTATTGGCGCCATACCCCATCGCGTAGTTGAGCACGCCGCCCAGTGTATTGCCGATGGTGGCGACGATCAGTGCCGGCCATAACAGATCGGGGTTGGCTTTCACCACTGCGAACAGCGCGGGCTCGGAGCCCATAGGCAGCAGGGTCGCCGACAACAGGCTCACGACAAACAGCGCGGGCAGACCAACGGTTGGCAGGGCAAGCGCTGCCAGCATGGCGCTCAGTAGATCGGCAGGCATTGGGTAAGCTTAGCGCTAAAGGCTTGCAAGGGGCGTCCTTTATAATCCACGACCATGAGCACCGATTATCTGAAAAAAATCCTGACCTCGCGCGTCTACGATGTTGCGATCGAGTCGCCTCTGGAACTCGCCCCCACGTTGTCCGAGCGAACGGGTAACCGTATCTACTTCAAGCGCGAGGATATGCAGAGCGTGTTCAGCTTCAAGCTGCGCGGCGCGTACAACAAGATGGCGCACCTGACACCCGCACAGTTGAAACGCGGCGTCATATGCGCCTCGGCCGGTAATCATGCGCAAGGTGTTGCGCTATCAGCAAAGACGCTGGGCTGCCGCGCAGTGATTGTGATGCCGACCACTACACCTCAGGTGAAGATTGATGCCGTGCGCGCGCGTGGCGGTGAAGTCGTGCTTGCGGGTGATTCTTACTCTGACGCTTACCAACATGCGCTAAAGCTCGAGAAAAAAGAAAAGCTGACCTTCGTGCATCCGTTCGATGACCCCGATGTCATCGCCGGCCAGGGCACGATTGCGATGGAAATCTTGCGGCAGCACTCCGGTCCGATTCACGCAGTGTTTGTCGCTATCGGTGGTGGCGGCCTGATTGCCGGCGTCGGCAGTTTCATCAAGGCAGTGAGTCCTGATATCAAGGTCATCGGTGTACAGACCACGGACTCCGATGCCATGGCGCGTTCGCTGAAAGCGGGACGCCGCGTTAACTTGAGTGAGGTTGGTCTGTTCTCTGACGGCACCGCCGTCAAGCAGGTCGGCGAAGAGACTTTCCGCCTGGCGAAGCAGGTGGTCGATGACATCATTCTGGTCGATACCGATGATGTCTGCGCCGCGATCAAGGATGTGTTCACCGATACCCGCAGCATTCTCGAGCCGGCTGGTGCGCTCGCGGTGGCCGGTGCAAAGGCGTATGTAGAGCGCGCAGCAAAATCACGCCATCCTGTGCGTGGCGAAACGCTGGTAGCGATTGCCTGCGGTGCAAATATGAATTTCGATCGGCTGCGTTTTGTCGCCGAGCGCGCTGAAGTCGGCGAAGCGCATGAAGCGGTATTCGCGGTCACGATTCCGGAAGAGCGCGGCAGCTTCAAGCGCTTCTGCCATCTGGTCGGCGCGCGCGCGGTCACGGAGTTTAATTACCGCATCAGCGGAGAGAAGCAAGCGCATGTGTTCGTCGGTCTACAGGTCGCGGACCGCGATGAGCCGGGCAAGATCTGCAAGCAGTTTGAGAAGCAGGGCTTCAAGACGCTCGATCTGACTCACGATGAGCTGGCGAAATTGCACATCCGCCATTTGGTCGGTGGCAAGAGCGCACTGGCGCACGATGAAATTCTTTACCGCTTCGAATTCCCCGAGCGACCGGGCGCGCTGATCCGCTTCCTCGACAGCATGGCGCCGAACTGGAACATCAGCCTGTTCCACTATCGCAGCCAAGGTGGTGATGTCGGGCGCGTGCTGGTGGGATTGCAGGTACCGAAAAAAGAGATGAAGGACTTCCGGGCGTTTCTTTCCACGCTGGGGTATCGTGCGTGGGATGAGACGGAGAATCCGGCGTATAAGCTTTTCCTTTGAAAAGCGATGCTTCCTGTTTAACCATGGATTCCAGCTTGCCCCCAGCTTTCGCTGGGGCGGTGGCTGGAATGACGAATTGTCTGGCTACCGGCCCATCAATCGTCATCCCAGCGCAGGCTGGGATCCAGCGACTTCTGTAGCACCTCTACATCCTTTGTAATGAGCGACACCCCTTCCCACTCCCCCCTAGGCAAACCCACCGCCTACGTCGACACCTACGACGCCACACTCCTATTCCCGATACCGCGCGAAGAGAACCGCAGCAAGCTGGGCCTCAGCGGCACGCTGCCTTTTTTCGGCATGGATGTATGGAATGCCTATGAAGTGTCCTGGCTGAATATGCGCGGTAAGCCGCAGGTGGCTATTGCGACGATGATGGTGCCGGCGGATACACAGAACATCGTTGAATCGAAATCGATGAAGCTGTATTTCAACTCGCTGAACCAGTCGAAGATTGATAGTCCTGAAGCCGTGCAAGAACTCCTGCGTGCCGACCTGTCATCGGCATTCGGCGCGAGCATTCAGCTGAAGCTGGTGCCTGCCGCGGAATTTGCCAAGCTAAAGATGGGCGAGCCCGAGGGCTTGCTGCTGGACCGGCTTGATATTGAAGTCGATCACTACACGCCCGATGCAGCGCTGCTGACATCCAACACCGACGAAGCACCCATCGAAGAAACGCTGGTATCGCATTTACTGAAATCGAACTGCCCGGTCACCAACCAGCCGGACTGGGCCAGCGTGCAAATTCGCTATGCGGGACACCCGATCAATCAGGAAGGCCTGCTGAAGTACCTGATC
>CAZXRS010000199.1:0-4153 GCA_964642635.1 uncultured Bifidobacterium sp.
TGGTGTCCTATGCGGATGGTTCGGTGCTGGCGCAGCTGGGCAATCCCGATATGCGCACGCCGATCGCGCATGCGCTGGCCTATCCGGACCGAATCGAGTCAGGCGTGGATCCCATTGATCTCGCCCGCATCGCCCAGCTCGATTTCCGCCGCCCGGATGTCGCGCGTTTCCCATGCTTGCAACTCGCCTTCGATGCCCTACGTGCCGGTGGTAGCGCACCTGCCGTATTGAACGCGGCTAATGAGATCGCGGTAGAAGCTTTCCTTGAAAACAAAATTGGGTTTCGCCGGATTCCCGAACTGATCGCCGACACACTTGCTCGTGTTCCCCAGGCGTCAGTCGACAATCTTGGCAGCCTGCTCGAGCAGGACCGTCGCGCGCGTGATTGTGCGCGCGGACTGCTCCAATGAACTCCGGAACCCTTCTATGAATCTGCTTCAGACGGTACTGGCCTTCGTGGTCGTGATCGGTGTGCTCGTGATCTTTCACGAACTGGGTCACTATCTCGTCGCGCGCTGGTGCGGTGTCAAAGTGCTGCGCTTCTCGGTGGGTATGGGCAGGGTGGTCTGGTCACGGAGATTTGGTTCGGATCAGACTGAGTGGGCGGTATCGATGCTGCCTCTGGGCGGCTACGTGAAGATGCTGGATGCGCGTGACACCGAGCAGGGTGAGATCGCTCCACACGACTTACCGCGTGAGTTCACTCGTCAGCCCGTTGGTAAGCGTATCGCTATCGTGATCGCGGGGCCGTTGGCGAATTTTCTGCTGGCGATCGCGATACTCGCTGGCCTCTACATTCATGGCATGCCTGAACCGGCGGCACGGGTTGCGGTGGCGGAGCGAAGCCTCGCTGAAGAAGCGGGCGTTCGCCAGGGAGATCTGGTCACGGCGGTGAATGGCGAAGCGGTCGGCGCCTACTCGGAGTTGCGCTGGCAACTGATTCAGTCCGCGGTACAGCGGCAGCCTGTGCGCTTGACACTGCGGCGTCCCGGCCTGACCGGAGGTGAGTCGATCGAAGAAGCGACCTTGCCGCTGCAGCGACTGAGTGAGCAGGACCTCGGCAACGATTTGTTCAAAAGTCTCGGCCTCGAGCTTGCGCAGCCTCGCCCCCTGCTCGGTGAGATCGTGCAGGGCGGGCCTGCCGCCCGTGCCGGCTTGCAGCCCGGGGACTTGATTTTGAAAGTTGACGGCAAGCCAGTAGCCGATGCAGGCGCGTTTATCAGGAGTTTGCAGTCCTCGCCTGGTCGCGAGCTGGTCGTTGAGGGAATCAGGCGGGGCAGTGAATTTTATGTTCGGGTCACGCCGCAGGCTGATCGCATCGGAGACAAGATCGTGGGCCGCATTCAGGCCCAAGTGGATCTGTCGACGGGTCTAGTGGTGTTGCAGGCCGGGCCGCTCGAGGCGGCGAAGCGGGCGGTACGCAAGACCTGGGAAACCAGCACGCTGACCGTGACCATGCTTGGCAAGATGATAATCGGCGAGGCTTCACTCAAGAACATTACCGGCCCGATCACCATCGCTGATTACGCAGGTCAGAGCGCCCGCGTCGGCTGGATGAGCTTTCTGACCTTTATGGCGTTCATCAGCATTAGCCTCGGAGTGATGAACTTGCTACCCATACCCGTTCTGGATGGAGGGCATTTGTTGTATTATGCGCTGGAACTTTTTTCCGGGCGGCCAGTGCCAGAGCGCATTGGCATGTTTGCGCAGCGCGCCGGATTGGGAGTGCTGATGGCACTGATGGCCGTGGCGGTCTTCAACGACATCATTCGACTGATCGGCTAGCCGCGCTCCCGACCAACCAGAAAATCATTTGATGAAATTCGACCCCGAGCGCAAAGCGCTGCCTTTCCTTCCCCGCCTGATTACTGCCGCCGTATTTTCCGCGTTGGCCTCGCAAGCGGCCGCCATTGAGCCATTTACCGTCAAGGATATCCGCGTCGAGGGTATACAGCGTACCGAGGCCGGCACGGTGTTTAATTACCTCCCGGTGCGGGTTGGTGACACCTTTAATGACGAAAAGGCAGCGGCGGCCATCAAGGCGTTGTACGCCACCGGATTTTTCAAAGATGTACGTATCGAGGCCGAAGGCAATGTGTTGGTGGTGGCGGTCGAAGAAAGACCGGCGATCGCTGCTGTTGAGTTTTCGGGTACCAAGGAATTCGACAAAGACGCATTGCGAAAGTCCCTGAAGGCACTCGGCCTGGCTGAGTCGCGGATTCTCGACAAATCACTGGTTGACCGAGCCGAACAAGAGCTGAAGCGTCAGTATCTCTCGCGTGGCCTGTACGGCGTCAAAATTACCACCACGATCACGCCAATCGAGCGTAATCGCGTCAACGTGAGCTTCGACGTTGATGAAGGTGAGGTCGCGCGTATCCGCCAGATCAGGGTCATCGGTAATAAGGCCTTCAAGGAAGATGAACTGCGCGATCAGCTAAAAATGTCCACCTCTGGCTGGTTCAGCTGGTACACGAAAGCTGATCAGTACTCCAAGCAAAAGCTTGCAGGTGACATTGAGGCACTACGATCTTTCTACTTGAATCGCGGCTATCTCGAGATGCAGGTCGAATCCACACAAGTGTCGATTTCACCGGACAAGAAAGACATCTTTATCACCATCAATATCAATGAGGGTCAGAAATACACGGTTACCGGTATCCGCCTCGATGGTGAGATGCTAGGCCGTGAGCAAGAGTTCGAGTCACTGGTGGAGCTGAAGGCTGGCGATGCGTACTCGGGCGAAAAGATGAACCAGAGTACAAAGAAAATCACCGAGCGCATGGGTGTGTTCGGCTACGCATTTGCGAACGTAAATGCAGTACCCGACATCAACCGCGAGAAAGCCGAGGTGGCGTTTACTATCTTCGTCGATCCGGGCAAACGCGTTTACGTACGTAAGATCAACATTGCAGGTAATGACCGTACGCGCGACACCGTGATTCGCCGCGAATTCCGACAGCTCGAGAGCGCTTGGTATGACGGCGACAAGATCAAGTTGTCGCGCGATCGTCTCGGTCGACTGGGCTTTTTCACCGATACCAATGTGGATACCGTTGAAGTGCCGGGCTCACCTGACCAGGTGGATTTGGATGTGAAGGTGGCTGAGAAGCCGACCGGCGCTATCATGTTGGGCGCCGGTTTTTCCAGTGCGGAAAAGCTTACGCTCACCGGTTCGATCAACCAGGCTAATGCCTTTGGTAGCGGTAACAATATCGGTATTAACGTGAATACCAGTCGTATCTTCCGTACGATCGCAATCAGCCACACCAATCCTTATTTCACTGAGGATGGCGTCAGTCGTACCGTGGACGTGTTCTACCGCACCTCGCGTCCACCGATTTATCTGAGCAACATCGACTATAAGATCGTGACCAAGGGTGGTTCGGTGAACTTTGGTGTGCCGTTTACTGAATTCGATAGAGTATTCCTTGGCGTTGGCTATGAAGACACCACGGTGGATACCTTTACGACCAGTCCGGAACGCTACCGCCGCTTCGTTGCTGAAACGAATGGAGATATTCCTTTCGACAGCGTCAGTGCGCCGAGTGATACGCTACCTAATACCGGTGTTGGTTCAGCCCGTACGCGATCTGTGCCCTTAACTGCAGCATGGCAGCGCGACAACCGAGACAGCGCGCTGATACCGAGCATGGGTCGCTTTCGTCGCGCCAGCCTCGAATTATCCGTTGCCGGCACATCGCGCTACTATCGCGCCTCGTATCAAGACCAGTATTTCTGGCCAGTCACAAGTTACGCAACGCTAGCGATCAATGGTCAGGCTGATTACGGCGCTGGCTTGGGTGGCGACCCGTTCCCGATCTTTAAGAACTTCTATGCGGGTGGTATCGGCTCGGTTCGTGGTTTTGCCGCTGGCTCGCTGAATGTGTCCGGCACGCGCGTTACAACTACGGGCTTTAATTTGCCGATCGGTGGCTCGGCGCGATTGGTCGCCAATGCCGAATTGCAGATGCCTTTCCCCGGTACCGGCGTTGATCGCAGCCTGCGCTGGTTCACGTTCTTCGACGCGGGCCAGGTCTGGAATCCGGGTGATGGTGAGTCGATCCACCTGGCCGACATGCGCTATAGCACCGGCCTTGGCGTCTCCTGGATCTCGCCGATCAGCATCTCGATCACGCGCACGGCCACCACA
>CAZXRS010000200.1:0-4129 GCA_964642635.1 uncultured Bifidobacterium sp.
TGATGAACATCATGCGCTTCTCGGTCTGTACTGCCGCGAACCAGTTGCGGTTCTGCTGCGACCAGTCGCGCAGGTAGAGATCACCTTTCAGGGTCGCGCCGAGTTCAGCCGCCACCTCGGGTGCGCGCTGCATGTCAGCCACCTTCAACCGAAGTCCGCTGGGACCGGACAGTCGAAACAGTCGCTCCGCATCCTCCATATGGATAAACACCAGCGTCGAGTCGAATTCATAATGCCCGGCCTCGAACACGCCGACGACATTAAACTGCTTCAGCCGCGGCAGCACACCGGCCGGCGTCACCTGACCCTGCGGGGCTATCAGCGTGAGCTTGTCGCCAACGCGCAAGCCGAAGCCACGCGCCATCTCGCTACCAATCACAATATTGAATTCACCAGGTTGTAAGGCTGCGAGACTACCGCGCACCACTTGCGCAGCAACGGCCGATACCTTGGGCTCTTCAGATGGCAGAATGCCGCGCACCATCACACCGCGCACCGTGTCATTGCGACTGATCATCGCCTGCCCATCCGCAAACGGCGCAGCACCTTTCACCTCGGGGTTTTTCATGACCTGCGCAGCCAGCGATGGCCAATCAGCCACGCTGCCGGAACCATCAAAGATCTCGACATGCGACAGCACCGACAGCATGCGATCGCGCACCTCTTTCTGAAACCCATTCATGACCGACAGCACAACAATTAGCGCGGCAACGCCCAGCGCGATACCAGCCATGGAGATCAGCGAAATGAAGGAAATGAAACTGTTGCGCGCACTGCGCCGGCCGGCGCGAGTGTAGCGCAGGCCTATCGTCCATTCAAACGGGGGATGGCGGAACAGAGGCAAACGTGGCTCCGGTAATCTTTTGTCAAGGCGGGAGTTTGCCATAGACCCGATAGAAACAGGAAAGAAAGGCGGCGGATCCCATCGTGCGCCGGGACGACCGTTCGATCGGCGACGACTTGTACATTCGTCGTCACAGCCCAAGCTGGGACCCAGGGTTGCCTGCTGAAGGCGACGGCGATAACGCCAATCCTCTACAATGCAAAGCCATGCGCGAGACCACCCTGCTACTGCCCTTCGCCCTACCCCCCGCCGAACACGCGAAAGACCTCATCGCCACGCTTGATGCGCCGTCATTGGCGATGCTGCTATCACGTGGTCGCGAGTCCGTCGCTATCCACTACGAGCCTTTCGCAGCATTACTGCCGCACGAAGCACTGCTCAGTGGAAGCCAGGAAGACAACAGCCCACCGCTGGCACACTCAATGATGCGCGAGCTTGGACTTGCTGCCACTGAGGGTTACTGGTTCATGCTGCAACCCGCGCATTTCCATGTCGCGCGCGACCATCTGGTACTGACCGACCTGCGCCAACTGAACCTCGATGAACAGGAATCCCGTACTTTTTTTGACGCGGCGACGCCGCTGTTTCAGGAACTGGGTTACGAAACGCGCTTTGGTGACGCGCATCGCTGGTTCCTGCGCGCGGATAGCTGGATCACAATGCGCACCACCACACCGGATGCTGCAACCGGACACAATGTGGATGTGTGGCTACCTTCAGGTGAGCACGCGCGGGAATGGCGCAAGCTGCACAACGAAGTACAGATGCTGTGGCACATGCTCCCGCTGAATGATGAGCGCGAATTGCGTGGCGAGCGCAGAGTGAACGCGCTCTGGCTATGGGGTGGCGCATCCGCCACTAACTCACACACAGCGCGGGGCCCTGCGTCGGAGGTCGATGAATCACTGATCACGCACGCGCTAGCTGGCGACTGGGGTCGCTGGCTGGCAGCCATGAAGCAGATCGAGGACGAGCGTATCGCGCCGTTGCTGAACGCGCTGACATCCGGAGCCATCGATCGCATCACACTGCAGCTGACCGACGCCACCCGCATCCGCAGCTGGCACGTGACTCGCGCCAGCATGAGAAAATTCTGGGTTAAGCCCTCACTGCATCGTCTGCGCTGACTTCTGATGACTCGCCTCTCTGCCCGCCATTACTCGATTCGCGACGTAGAAATGCTCGCGCAACAAGGCCTGCACCCGGTCATGGCCCGCTTGATGGTGGCGCGGGGACTGCATGAGCCGCGCGAGCTGTCGACCGAACTCGACGCACTCATCAAGCCGGAACAGCTGTCCAACGTGACGCATGCTGCTGAATTCCTCGCCGATGCGATTGATGCCGAGCAGCGCATGGTGATCGTCGCCGACTATGACTGTGATGGCGCGACCGCTTGTGCCGTCGCCATTCGCGGCTTGCGTGCGATGGGTGCGCAGGTCGATTACATCGTGCCTAACCGTTTTGAATATGGATACGGACTGACCCCTGAGATCGTCGAGCTGACCGTACGCGAGAAATCGCCAGACATCATCATTACCGTAGATAACGGTATTGCGAGTATCGAAGGCGTGAACGAGGCGAATCGACGCGGCATACCGGTGGTGGTCACCGATCATCACCTGCCGGCTGCCGTACTGCCCGAGGCCGAAGTGATCGTCAACCCCAATCAGCCCGGTTGTGGATTTCCGAGCAAGAACCTCGCTGGTGTCGGTGTGATGTTTTACACGCTGCTAGCATTGCGCGCCGAGTTGCGCCGTCGCGGTAGCTTTGATGCGGCGACACAGCCGAGGCTGGATCAGCTACTCGATCTCGTCGCACTGGGCACCGTGGCTGACGTAGTGAAGCTCGATACGAATAACCGCATTCTGGTCGCACAGGGCTTGAAACGCATTCGTGCGGGCCGCGCGCATCCAGGCATCGCCGCGTTGTTCTCCGTCGCCGGTCGCGAGGCGCGCAAGGCCACGCCTTTTGATCTGGGCTTTGCCGCGGGTCCACGCTTGAACGCCGCCGGCCGACTAGCCGATATGTCGCTCGGTATCGAATGCCTGCTCACTGACGATAATGCACGGGCCTGGGACATCGCGCATCAGCTCGATACCATCAATCGTGAACGGCGTGATATCGAGGCCGGCATGCAGGAAGCGGCGCTCGCTTCGCTGGAGAACATTGAGCCGCGTGACAACGCGACGCTGACATTGTTTAACCCGGACTGGCATCAGGGCGTGATCGGCATCGTCGCTTCGCGTCTGAAGGAAAAATTCTTTCGCCCGACCATAACGTTTGCGCCGGCCGGCGACGGACTGATCAAGGGCTCGGGCCGATCCATACCGGGCTTTCATCTGCGCGATGCACTTGATCTGGTCTACAAGCGCCATCCAACATTAATCGACAAGTTCGGCGGTCATGCAATGGCCGCCGGATTGTCGCTGCGCGAACAGGACTTCGACGCCTTCGCGCAAGCCTTCGAGCAAGTTGGTCGTGAATGGCTGTCAGCCGCCGATCTGGAGCATGTACTCGAGCATGATGGCTCGCTGGAGCCCGAGTACTGCACGCTGGACTTTATTGCACAACTCGACGCGCAAGTCTGGGGACAGGGCTTCGCGCCGCCCTTGTTCTGCGATGAATTTCGCGTGCTGAACCAGCGCGTGCTGAAAGAACGTCACCTGAAGCTGCAACTACAAAAAGACGGACGGCCTTTCGAAGCCATCTGGTTCAATCATGCCGAAGGACTACCGGAGAGCATTCGTGCCGCATACCGGCTGGGTGCGAACGAGTACAACGGACGTACCTCGGTGCAATTAATGATCGAATTCGCCGAAGCCGCCACCTGAATCAACCCGCTCCCGCCGTGGCAATTCTGCGTAGTACATCAATTAGTACATCACTGCCGTGGCGACCATGACGACTGGCTTTACAGTTGATCCGTCATTCACCGAAAACGACGGAAGCGAATATGGTCGCGAACAAGGACCGCGTAGACTTCTGGTTGGCAGCCAAAGTGCCAGGTGCCAGCTTCGACCGGTCGGGCACGGCAACGATACAGCGCGATGCGGACACCCAAGTCATCCTCGAACTGTCGCCCTCGGGTGACATCTGCCATTTTTGTGCAATCGTTGCGCCGCTTAATGAGGAGATGCCCGAGATCAGCCTGCTGACGGCACTTGAATTGAATCGCTTCGGCAAGCCGCTTTCCGGCTGCTGGCTGGCATGGGAACCCGACTTCCAGATGCTGACCCTGTGCTGGAACCTGGAGCTGACCAGTGCCGACGAGATTTCATTCGCTAA
>CAZXRS010000201.1:0-4117 GCA_964642635.1 uncultured Bifidobacterium sp.
CTGTTTGAAAACATTTCCGTTAAGTTTGGCGACGGCAACCGCTACGGCCTGATCGGCGCGAACGGCTGCGGTAAATCCACCTTCATGAAAATACTCGGTGGCGACCTTGAGCCGAGCTCCGGCAATGTGATGTTGGACGTTAACGAGCGTCTAGGTAAGCTACGCCAGGATCAATTTGCCTATGAAGACATGCGCGTGCTCGATGTCGTCATGATGGGCCACACTGAAATGTGGAATGCGATGAGCGAGCGTGACGCGATTTATGCGAATCCGGACGCGACCGACGAAGACTATATGAAGGCCGCTGATCTCGAGGCGAAATTCGCCGAGTACGACGGCTACACCGCCGAATCGCGCGCTGGCGAGTTATTGCTGGGCGTGGGCATCCCGACCGAGCAACACAACGGCACCATGAGTGCCGTGGCACCAGGATGGAAGTTGCGCGTGCTGCTTGCGCAGGCGCTGTTCTCGAACCCGGACATCCTGCTGCTCGACGAACCGACGAACAACCTCGACATCAACACGATTCGCTGGCTCGAGGAAGTGCTGAACCAGCGGAACTCGACGATGATCATCATCTCTCACGATCGTCACTTCCTGAATCAGGTCTGCACGCATATGGCCGATATGGATTTCGGTACGCTGAAGATTTATCCCGGTAATTATGACGACTACATGCTGGCATCGTCACAGGCGCGTGCGCAGCAGCTGAGCGCCAATGCGAAGGCGAAGGAAAAAGTCGCCGAACTGCAGGATTTTGTGCGTCGTTTTTCGGCAAACAAGTCGAAAGCACGTCAGGCTACATCGCGCGCGAAGCAGATTGAAAAGATCAAGATCGAGGACGTCAAACCCTCATCGCGCCAGAACCCGTTCATTCGTTTCGAGGGCGAGAAAAAACTGCACCGCCTGGCGGTCGAAACACAGGGCATTGCGAAAGCCTATGATCGTCCACTATTCAAGAATTTTAGTATTGCGGTCGAAGCTGGTGAGAAGATCGCCATCATCGGCGAGAACGGCGCCGGTAAGACCACGCTCTTGCGCTGTATCGGCGGCGATGTGTGCGCTTTACATCCGGATGCCGGCACGGTCAAGTGGGCAGAAAATGCCAACGTCGGCTACATGCCGCAAGACCCGACCGAAGAGTTCGCGCAAGAACTGAACCTCACCGACTGGATGGGACGCTGGACGCAAGAAGGTGATGACGATCAGGCCGTGCGCTCGATACTGGGTCGTTTGCTGTTCGGTGGTGACGATGTGAAGAAAGTGGTCAAGGTACTGTCGGGCGGCGAGAAGGGCCGCATGATGTACGGCAAGCTGATGCTAGGCCGTCATAATGTGCTGCTGATGGATGAACCGACCAACCATATGGATATGGAATCCATCGAATCGCTGAACATCGCTCTGGAAAAATACGCAGGCACCCTGATCTTCGTGTCGCATGACCGTGAATTCGTGTCCTCGCTGGCGACGCGCATTCTGGAAATCAAGAACGGCGATATCGTCGACTTCCACGGTACGTATGACGAGTATCTTGCATCGCAAGGACTCGAATAATCCCTGAACAGCCGGAGGCCGTGATGGAGATCAAGTCCATTGAATTTGAGAAGCCTGACGCCGATGGCGTGAGCTGCGTTGCGTCGGCGTGGGCCAAGGTGCCGCAGCCACTGACACCACAACAGCGTTCGCAGTTGAAGGATCGCGCCCGGCAGTTGTTGAAGGACAAAGGCGCAGTCCTTGTCGCCCACTACTACGTCGATTCAGACCTGCAGGATCTCGCCGAGGAAACCGGTGGTTGTGTATCCGACTCGCTCGAGATGGCACGCTTCGGCCGCGATCATGCGGCGCAGACGCTGGTCGTGGCAGGCGTGCGCTTCATGGGCGAGACTGCGAAAATCCTCTCGCCCGAAAAGACCATCCTCATGCCCGACCTTGATGCGACCTGTTCGCTCGATCTGGGTTGCCCGGTAGATGAATTCACCGCGTTCTGCGACGCGCATCCGGATCGCACCGTCGTGGTGTACGCCAACACCAGTGCCGCAGTTAAAGCGCGCGCTGACTGGATGGTGACTTCCTCCATCGGTCTGGATATCGTGAAGCACCTTCACGAGCAGGGACAAAAAATCATCTGGGCGCCAGACCGTCATCTCGGTGGCTACATTCAGAAGCAGACCGGCGCCGACATGCTGTTGTGGCAAGGTTCCTGTCTCGTGCATGATGAATTCAAGGGTATCGAGCTTGATCTGCTTCGCGCGGAGCATCCGCAGGCGAAGGTACTGGTGCATCCGGAATCTCCCGCGTCTGTCGTTGAACAGGCTGATGTCGTGGGTTCCACGTCGCAGCTGATCGCTGCGGCGGTGTCGCTGGATGCGCAGGAATTTATCGTTGCGACAGATAATGGCATCCTGCACAAGATGCGTCAGGCTGCGCCGGGAAAAGTTTTCATCGAAGCGCCGACCGCTGGTAATAGTGCAACCTGCAAGAGCTGCGCGCATTGCCCGTGGATGGCAATGAACGGCCTACAGAATCTGATTGACGTGCTCGAGAGCGGCAGCAACGAGATTCATGTCGATGCGCCGATCCGCGAGAAAGCGGTCACCTGCATTAACCGAATGCTGGATTTCGCGGCGGCCAAGCGGGCTAGCGTGCGTCCGTCAGCCGATCTTGCCGCTGAACATAAACTGTTTTCCGGCATCGGCCCGGCATGAGCACGCTGAAGAATCTCTTCGCGCCTTTCGACAAGGCATTGGCTGAGGCCCTCGAAGTCAATATCCGTTCCGCACTGGTCGAGGACATCGGCAGCGGCGACTGGACGGCGATGCTGCTTCCTGAAACGGCGCAGGTGAATGCGAAGGTCGTGGTGCGCGAACAGGCCGTGCTGTGCGGTGCGCCCTGGTTCGAGGGCGCCATGATTCAGGTTGATCCTCGAATTCATATTCAATGGTATTTCGCCGAGGGCGATCTGATGCCAGCGAATGCAGAGGTATGCAGTATTGAAGCCCCGGCCAGATCGCTAATGACTGCCGAGCGACCGGCGCTGAATTTTCTGCAGCTCCTGTCCGGCGTTGCGACTGTAACCCGTGATTATGTGAAGCTGATCGAAGGCACGAAGGCGTCGATTCTCGATACACGCAAGACGCTGCCGGGGCTACGCCTTGCGCAGAAATATGCGGTACGTGTTGGTGGCGGAAAAAATCAACGCCTTGCGCTGTATGACGGTATTCTGATCAAAGAAAATCATATCGCCGCCGCTGGCAGCATCAAGGCCGCGATGAATGCCGCACGTGCGTTGAATGCCGGCGTTTCTATTCAGATCGAAGTCGAAAATCTCGACGAACTCAAGCAGGCACTCGATGCGGGTGCGACCTCTGTGCTGCTAGATAACTTCACCACCAGCATGATGCACGAAGCCGTTGCAATGACGGGGGGTAGGGCAATACTCGAAGCCTCGGGTGGCGTGAATCGAGATACCGTGCGCGCAATCGCTGAAACGGGTGTTGACCGGATTTCCATCGGCGCGCTAACCAAAGATCTGAAGGCCGCGGATTTTTCTCTGAGAGTCATCGCCTGAGAGATTCACGTCAGTGGCTCTCTGTGTGCAACTGTCTGATCCTGACCGCCAGGGTTGACGCGATTGCCGAAGGCGGCGACGAGAATTCTCCAGCCTTTTACGCGCGAATAGATTTATTTCGTCGCCAGGTCTTTCTGTTGTATTCCCCGGAACTGCTCGGCTTCAGGTAGATATTCTGCATTGGAACTGCCTTGAGATTTCATTCACAAAGCAGACTGTTTTCTATTTCCTTGAGAAAAATTATGTCTGTTTCTAAATCTAAATATCAAACTGAATTATTTGCTCATCTTCCCTTTGAAGTTGTTGGGAGGATTGTAGAAAATCTAGCATTCCCGGAAATGCGCTCTCTGGCTTCGACGAACAAGAGTCTTAGAAACTATTTAATCGAATCATGGAACCTTGAAGAAAAAATCATTGATCGTGCAGCAAAATCTATCGCTTCGGATCGATCTCCCTTCGTCAGAATAATAAACCGTGCGGAAAAAATGAATTCCTTCGCAACGGTTGATCAGATTGGTTTATTTTTATCTAAATCGAAGCGGGCGCTAG
>CAZXRS010000202.1:0-4096 GCA_964642635.1 uncultured Bifidobacterium sp.
GTCCATGAACGAATCTAACGCCGTGTTAAGCCGCCGCCGCGCGACGGTGCGTGGGAGCTGTGTATGGCTTTTGCCGAGGCTCGAGAGATCGACCCGTCGCTGCAGCCGGAGCGGTTTGTCTATGTGTCTTGCAACCCGGCCACGCTCGCGCGTGATGCGGGCATGCTGGTGAATGTCGGTGGCTACCGTCTTAGCAAGGCCGGCGTGGTCAACATGTTCCCGCATACCGCCCATGTCGAATCCATTGCAGTGTTCGAGCGGGTTTGATTAACGGCACGGGCCAAAAAAAACGCCGACCTGCGGGTCGGCGTTTTTCATGGCCAGTAGTGATGCTTAGTCGCGTTCGCCGCCGAAGATGCCCAGTAGTGCCAGCAGGTTCACGAAAACGTTATACAGGTCGAGATAAATCGCCAATGTTGCGGTGACGTAGTTGGTCTCGCCACCGTTGATGATGCGCTGCACGTCAAACAGGATGTACGCCGAGAAAATCGCGACTGCAACCAGTGAGATCACGATCTGTAATGCCGGCATCTGCAGGAAAATATTTGCGATGCCTGCCAGCAGGATCACGATGACACCAGCAAACAGCCAGCTCGACAGACCCGAAAAGTCGCGCTTGCTGGTAGTGGCGACCGAAGCCATCGTCGCAAACACCAGACCGGTGCCGCCGAATGCGGTCATGATCAGCTGTGCGCCGTTAGAGAAATGCAGAATCTGTTCGATCATGCGCGACAGCATCAGTCCCATGAAGAACGTAAAGCCGAGCAGCAGGACCACACCGAGACCGGAGTTCTTGGTGCGCTCGATTCCGTAGAAGAAGCCAAATGCAATCGCCATAAAGGCGATAAAGCTCAGCATCGGGCTGCTTGCGAAGAGCGAGAAGTGCATCTGTACACCGAGCCATGCGCCTAGGACCGTCGGCAGCATCGACAGCGCCAGCAGCCAGTAGGTATTGCGCAGCACGCGGTTGCGGACCGCTAGCGAGTCGCCATACGAGCTGTATTCGGTAGGCAGGGGTTGGTTCATTGGACCTCCATTTTCTGAATGACAACAGTCGACGGGGGTCGACGACTGTCAATTCGATAATTTACCCGACTTCCGGATGTCGAGTCTACCCGGCACCGCTTGTCGGTGGGTGAAGCGTTGATCAACTGATAAGTGCCAGGGGTGCCTGAGAACACGCTTTCATGCTAAAATCCGAGGCTAACCGGAACACGGTAAGAAATTCTTAACCCCTTAATTTTATTGGAGTTTTTTCAGATGGCAATCGAGCGCACCCTGTCGATCATCAAACCGGACGCAGTCGCGAAAAACGTTATCGGCCAGATCTATACGCGTTTCGAGAACGCCGGCCTGAAGATTATCGCTGCCCGCATGATGCACCTGTCTCGCGCAGAAGCCGAGGGTTTTTACGCCGTGCACCGCGAGCGCCCGTTTTTCAAGGATCTGGTCGACTTCATGATCTCCGGTCCAGTTATCGTTCAAGTGCTCGAGGGCGAGAATGCGATCCTGAAAAATCGCGACCTGATGGGTGCAACCGATCCGAAGAAGGCCGACAAGGGCACGATTCGCGCTGATTTCGCTGACTCCATCGATGCGAACGCAGTACACGGCTCGGATGCGCCGGAAACCGCCAAGGTCGAGATCGCTTACTTCTTCCCGAGCCTGAACGTTTACTCGCGCTGATCCGGCGAGGACAACGAGTCTAGGGAATCATCAGGCAGAGCCGGGGACGGAAGGCCAACGCCGCCGTCCATCTTCCGGTCAGGCCTCAACAGGCATGCAGAGGCGCGAGATGGCGGCACTGACCAACTTGCTGGATCTGGAACCTGCCGAGCTTGTCCGCTGGTGCGGTGAGCTTGGAGAGAAGCCATTTCGCGCAAAGCAGCTGCAGCGTTGGATTCACCAGTTCGGCGAGAGCGATTTTGATGCGATGACTGACCTCGCGAAATCGCTGCGCGACAAACTCAAGGTTCATGCCACGATCGCCGCTCCGGCGGTCATTAGCGACCACACGTCGACCGACGGCACCCGTAAATGGCTGCTCGACGTCGGCAATGGCAACGCTGTCGAGACTGTTTTTATCCCCGAAGAGAACCGCGGCACACTGTGCGTGTCCACGCAGGCTGGCTGCGCAGTGAATTGCCGGTTCTGTTCCACTGGCAAGCAGGGCTTTTCGCACAATCTGTCGGTCGGCGAGATCATCGGTCAGTTGTGGATGGCCGAACGCGCGTTGCGTCAGGCCAAGGGCATTGCTCAAGGTCCGAAAGGCGAGCGCCAGATCACTAATGTCGTGATGATGGGCATGGGTGAGCCCTTGCTGAACTACGAGCCGACCGTCGCCGCGCTGAAGCTGATGCTTGACGATAATGCGTACGGCTTGTCGCGTCGCCGGGTGACGGTATCGACCAGCGGCGTGGTGCCCATGATCAATAAGCTGTCCGGCGACTGCGCGGTGGCGCTTGCGGTGTCGCTGCATGCGTCAAATGACCCATTGCGTGATGAACTGGTACCGCTGAACCGCAAATATCCGCTGAAGGAATTGCTGGCAGCCTGCCAACGTTATCTTGAGTTTGCTCCGCGCGATTTCATTACCTTTGAATACTGCATGCTCGACGGTGTAAATGACACTGATGCGCATGCGCGAGAGCTGCTCGCGCTGGTTGCTGACGTTCCTTGTAAATTCAATCTGATTCCTTTCAATCCTTTCCCCGAATCTGGATTGAAGCGTTCTAATCATCAGCGCATCAAGGCCTTCGCTCAGGTGCTGATGGATGGCGGTATCGTGACTACGACGCGCAAGACGCGTGGCGATGATATCGACGCCGCCTGCGGGCAGTTGGCCGGCGAAGTGCAAGACCGTACCCGGGTACAAGAGCGTATGCAAAAAATGACCGCGTATCAGCAGAAATATGGCAAAGACTTTGGTCGTATCGTGGAGATCCCTGGATGAAGCGGTTTGCACTGCGAGGCGTGGCGCTGCTGGCGCTGGCCATGGCGATGCTCTCTATCGGGGTTGCGGCGCCGCGTGATCCTCGCAGCGCGACGGATGACAAACGACGCGTTGCCGACGCGCACCTTGAACTAGCGAATGCGTATTTTTCTGAGGGGCGATTCGACATCGCATTGGATGAAGCCGATCTGGCGCTCAGTGCAGACTCAGAACGGACAGATGTGTTGGGATTGCGCGCGCTTGCGCTCATGAAACTTGAAGAGCCGCAGCAGGCGATGGAGAGCATGCAACGCGCGCTGCAAATCGCGCCGGATGATCCTAGTCTGCAAAACAACATGGGCTGGATACTGTGTGAGAGCGGTAAGGCAATGCAGGGTTTGCCCTACTTTGATCGCGCGCTTTCAAATCGTCGTTATGCCTCACCGGCGAATGCGGCAATGAATGCCGGGCTGTGCAGTCTGAAAATTGGTGATAAAACTCGTGCAGAAAAATATTTTCGGCAAGCGCTGCAGTCCGACCGCGGCCTGCTACCAGCGCAAGCAAATCTTGCTCGCCTGACCTTTGAACGAGGTGATATCGCGACGGCACGCAAACAGATCTTGCCCGTGATCGCCAGCGGTCGGGCAAGCAGCGATGACTTCTCGATGGCCATCCGTATTGAGCGCAAACTCGGTGACAAAGACGCAGAAGTCAGCCTGGCTTCGCAGTGGCAGCGTCGCTTCCCGGACTCTCCGCAATTGCAGGCCTATCTACGTGGCGACATCAATGAGTGATAACGATAAACAGCAGGCAGACGCAGAACTGCCAGAACCCGATGCCGTCATGACCTTGTCGGAGGTTTTGCCGGAGGTTAGCGGTGAGGTCGCAGGTGTCGAAGAGGTGACGCCTGAACCCGTCGTAGAACTTCCGACGCAGTTACCGGGTGAAATCCTTGCCGCACGGCGTCAGGAAATGCGACTGTCGATTGAGGAAGTGTCGACCCGCCTCAAGCTTGTGCCGCGGCAGATCGCCGCGCTGGAAGCCAATGACTTCGCTCAATTGCCTGGGCTGGCCTCGCTGCGTGGCTTCATACGTTCTTATGCAAGGCTGCTCGAACTGGCGCCTGAGCCGCTGATCGCCATGCTGGGCAACGACGCTGATCCT
>CAZXRS010000203.1:0-4089 GCA_964642635.1 uncultured Bifidobacterium sp.
AGCCGTGATGCTCATCCGAATGATCATCATGCGCGTCGTGTGCGTCGTGAGCTTCATGACCAAAACGCTCTTGACCATGAAACACTAAAAAATACATACGGAAAGAATAGAACGCCGTCACAAACACACCTGCTAATACGGCGAACTGAGCAAAACTACTGCCCGCAATATGCGATGCCTGTACCGCCTCGATGATGCTGTCTTTGGAATAGAAGCCTGAGAAAAACGGTGTGCCGATGAGCGCGAGTGATCCCAGCAAACTGGTAAACCAAGTGATAGGCATGTACTTCCACAAACCACCCATGTTGCGTATATCTTGATCGTGATGCATGCCGATAATGACAGAGCCAGCACCTAAAAACAGCAGCGCTTTAAAGAAAGCATGCGTCATTAAATGGAATACCGCTACCGAGTAGGCAGACGCACCCAGAGCCACCGTCATATAGCCCAACTGCGATAAGGTTGAATAAGCAACCACGCGCTTAATATCATTTTGAATGATGCCCAAAAAGCCCATGAATAAAGCTGTAATGGAACCGATGACCAATACAAACGATAAGGCGGTATCAGAAAGCTCAAACAGTGGCGACATACGCGCCACCATGAAAATACCCGCAGTCACCATCGTCGCCGCATGAATCAGCGCTGAAATGGGTGTTGGGCCTTCCATCGAATCGGGCAACCACACATGCAATGGAAACTGCGCTGATTTACCCATCGCTCCAATAAACAAGCAGATGCACGCTACGGTAATCAGCATCCAATCAGATCCTGGCAAGGTTAATGCGGCAAGTTCTTCTCGCTTAGCAAAAACTTCAGCGTAGTTCATCGAGCCGGCATACGCCAACAACAACCCTATACCCAAAATAAAACCAAAGTCGCCGACACGATTGACCAAAAAGGCTTTCATGTTGGCGTAAATGGCGGTGGGTCGTTTAAACCAAAAACCAATTAACAAGTACGACACTAAGCCAACAGCCTCCCAGCCAAAAAATAACTGTAAGAAGTTATTGCTCATCACTAGCATGAGCATGGCAAAGGTAAACAAGGAGATGTACGAAAAGAAGCGGTTATAGCCTTCATCATCTTGCATGTAGCCGATGGTGTAGATGTGAACCATCAGCGACACAAAGGTGACAACGCACATCATCATCGCGGTCAGGCTATCAATCAGAAAACCGATCTCCAGCTTCAATGACCCCAGCGTCATCCACGTGTAGACCGTACCGTTGTAGCGCGCGCCATCGATTACGCCGTTGAGTACATAAACGGATGCCAGGAAGGCGATCAGCACGCCGAGGATGGTGACCGTGTGCGACGCCGCCCGGCCAATCAGGTTGCCGAAGAAACGTGTACCGAACAAACCGGCGATCGCCGAGCCGGCCAGCGGCGCCAGCGGTACGGCCAGCAGGAGGTCAGGATTCAGTGAGACTGCCATGGGAACCTTGGGTTATTTCTTGTCTTGGTTTTTCGGATCAGCCCTTCAGACGATCGAGCTCTTCGACGTTGATCGTATTCAGGTTACGGAACAGCACCACGAGAATCGCTAGGCCGATCGCGGACTCGGCAGCAGCCACAGTCAGGATGAAAAACACGAAAATCTGCCCGGCGGCGTCGCCGAGATAATGGGAGAACGCGATGAAATTCATATTCACCGCCAGCAGCATCAGTTCAATCGCCATCAGCAGAATAATCACGTTGCGGCGGTTCAGAAAAATACCCACAACGGAAATCGCGAACAGAATCGCGCCTAGCGTCAGGTAATGGGCGAGTGTCAGCGTCATGAGGGTTCCTTACGCTTTCTCGGACGAAGCGCCTTGGGCGTCGTCCTGTTTGCGGTTCGATTCAGCAGCCATCGAAACGATACGCACACGGTCCTCGCGGCGGGTCTTTACTGCCATTGCCGGGTCGAAGTACTTGGTGTCCTTGCGCTTGCGTAGCGTCAGCGCAACTGCCGCGACCAGCGCAGCCAGCAAGATGACCGAAGCGATCTCGAATGCATACAGATAATCGGTATAGATGAGCTTGCCGAGTTCTTTGGTATCGCCGATGTTGCCCGCGACCGCCTCAGGCATTTGTACAAAACCATGGATCAGCACCGCTGCCATCTCGACCGCAATCACCCCGCCGATCAATACTGCGAAAGGCAGATGACCCCAGATGCCGACGCGCAGCTTGGCCATGTCGATGTCCAGCATCATCACGACGAACAGGAACAGCACCATCACCGCGCCGACATATACCAGCACCAGCACAATCGCGAGGAACTCGGCTTTCAGCAGCATCCAGATAGCGGATGCAGAGAAGAAGGACAGAATCAGGTACAGCGCTGCATGCACCGGGTTACTGTCCGTGATGACACGCAGCGCCGCGAAAACCAGAATCGTGGAGAACGCATAGAAAAGGATGCTCGTGAATTCCATAGCCATGTTCAGGTCTCAGCGGTAGCGGGCGTCTGCCGCTCGGTTGGCTGCAATGTCGGCTTCGTACTTATCACCGATGGCCAGCAGCATGTCTTTTGTGTAGTACAGGTCGCCGCGCTTCTCGCCGTGGTATTCAAGAATATGTGTCTCAACAATAGAATCGACCGGGCAGGATTCTTCGCAGAAGCCGCAGAAGATACACTTGGTGAGATCAATGTCATAGCGCGTGGTACGGCGTGAGCCATCATCACGCTGCTCGGATTCGATACTGATCGCCAGCGCCGGACACACCGCCTCACACAACTTACAAGCGATACAGCGCTCTTCACCATTCGGGTATCGGCGCAACGCGTGCAGGCCACGGAAACGCGGTGACTGTGGCGTCTTCTCTTCGGGGAACTGCACCGTGATCTTGCGCGCGAACATGTAGCGGCCGGTCAGCGCCAGCCCCTTGAAGAGTTCGCGCAGCATCAGGCTGTTCAGAAAATCCTTGATCGCTTCCATGATGTCAGCCCTCTTACTTCCAGATGTTCCACGAGGTCTGCATCCACACCGCGACGATCACCAGATAGGCAACGGTCAGCGGAATGAATACTTTCCAGCCCAATCGCATGATCTGGTCATAGCGGTAGCGCGGGAATGAAGCGCGCACCCAGATGAAGATCGAGACAACCAGGAAGGTCTTGATACCCAGCCAGATCCAGCCAGGGATGAAATCCAGAATCGCCAGCGGTGGCGCCCAGCCGCCGAAGAACATCAGCGAGGCCATCATCGAGATCAGGATCATGTTCGCGTATTCAGCCAGGAAGAACATCGCGAACGACATGCCGGAGTACTCGACCATGTGGCCGGCGACGATTTCGGATTCGCCTTCGACAACGTCGAACGGATGGCGCGCAGTTTCTGCAATACCGGAAATCAGGTACACACCGAACATCGGCAGCAACGGCAACCAGTTCCAGGACAGAAAGTTCAGACCCATATTCACGCCCTGGCCCTTCAGCTGACCGCCCACGATCGCTGACAGGTTCAGGCTGCCTGACACCATCAGCACGATCACGAATACGAAGCCCATCGCGATTTCGTAAGACACCATCTGCGCTGACGCGCGCATCGCGCCGAGAAACGCATACTTTGAGTTCGACGCCCAGCCAGCGACGATGACGCCGTATACCTCAAGCGAGGTAATCGCCATCAGGAACAACAGGCCGGCGTTGATATTCGCCAGCGCCTTGTCCGGACCGAAGGGCACCACTGCCCAAGCGGCCAGCGCCGGCATGATCGTCATCACGGGTGCCAGAACGAACAGGCCTTTGTTGGCCTTGGCTGGCACGACGATTTCTTTTAGCAGCAGCTTCAGCGCATCAGCGATCGGTTGCAATAATCCGGCTGGGCCCACACGGTTCGGACCGAGGCGAACGTGCATCCAGCCGATCATCTTTCGCTCCCACAGCGTGAGATAGGCCACGCAACCCATCAGTGGCAGCACGATGGCGACGATCTTGATCAGGTTCCAGGCGACGGGCCACCAGACGCCGAGCAGGCCTTCGCCTGCGGTGGTGAATTGGTTCAGCAGATCCATCAGGCTTTCTCCACCGAGATGGCGCCGAACATCGCGCCCAGGGCTGCCGTTGATGGATGACCAGCGGCAACGCGAACGACGTGC
>CAZXRS010000204.1:0-4079 GCA_964642635.1 uncultured Bifidobacterium sp.
TGTACTTCCTGCATAACGAAGTCGAGACCATCGAGAATCGCAAAGCTAAGCTCGACATCCTACTGCCTGAGGCAAGAATCGCTATCGCCCATGGTCAGATGCACGAGCGCGATCTGGAAAAAGTCATGCGCGACTTCGTGCAGCAACGCTTTAATGTTCTGCTGTGTACAACCATCATCGAAACAGGTATTGATGTTCCGACAGCCAATACCATCATCATGCATCGCGCGGACCGCTTCGGTCTGGCTCAGCTCCACCAGCTGCGTGGACGGGTTGGGCGCTCGCATCACCAAGCGTACGCCTACCTGCTGGTGCACGATGTGCAGGGTCTGACCAAGCAGGCAGGCCGACGACTCGAAGCGATTCAGCAGATGGAAGAGTTGGGCAGCGGCTTCTATCTGGCCATGCATGACCTCGAGATTCGGGGCGCCGGTGAGGTGCTGGGAGAAAATCAGTCGGGCGAAATGACGGAGATCGGTTTCCAGTTGTACTCCGACATGCTCAATGCCGCAGTGAAGGCACTGAAAAACGGTAAAGAACCTGACCTTGCTGCGCCATTGGCCACTACCACCGAGATCAATCTGCATGTACCGGCGCTGCTACCCAATGATTTCTGCGGCGACGTCCATGAGCGACTCTCCATCTACAAGCGACTGGCAAACTGCGAAACGCAAGATAGCATCGACGATCTGCAGGAAGAACTGATTGATCGCTTCGGTAACCTGCCTGATGCAGTGAAGGCCCTGATCGAAACACATCGCCTGCGTATTTCGGCGCGCACCGTGGGTATTGTGAAAATCGATGCACATGCCGAATCAGCGACACTGCAATTCGAACCAAAGCCGCCGATTGATCCGATGCGCATCATCGAACTGGTACAGAAAAGCCGTCACGTAAAACTGTCCGGACAGGACAAGCTACGCATCACCGCCGCCATGCCCGATCTGGCTGCGCGGGTGACGCAGGTAAAATCTACGATCAAGGCACTGGCTGCCTGACATCATGAACACGAACACCCTGAAACTTATACTGCAAGGCCCGGGCGCAACCGAGGATGCGGCACAAAAACTGGCAGCAATGGCCGGTGCCGGCCGAATCATTCCGCTGGGTCCGTTTGTCTGGCGCTGCGATGACATCCTGTCTGAACCACCGGTGCGCGACGAGATCGCTGCTGCTGCGCTGGCACTCAAGGTTGACCCCGCCTTCCTTCCTGCTGACCTGACCCTAGAAGCTTTCAAGCTGGTCGTGATGGATATGGATTCGACGCTGATCACCATCGAGTGCATTGATGAAATCGCCGATATGCAAGGCCTGAAGGATCATGTCGCCGAGATCACCGAGGCAGCGATGCGAGGCGATATCGAATTCCGCGAAAGCCTGCAACGACGGGTTGCCCTACTCAAGGGTCTGGATGAATCAGCGTTGGCCGAAGTTTTCGAAAAGCGTCTGGAGCTGACCCTGGGTGCTCGCACCATGCTACGTGGACTGAAAAAGGCAGGTCTGCGTGCCGTGCTCGTGTCGGGCGGCTTCACTTATTTCACAGAGCGTCTCGAAAAAGATCTGGAACTCGATGTGACGCGCGCGAACCTGCTCGAGGTCATCGATGGCAAGCTGACTGGCCGCGTGCTGGGCGAGATTGTCGATGCCGAAGCGAAGAAAGCCATGGTGATTGCTCAGTCTGAAGAACTGGGTGTGTCACCCATGGCGGCCATTACCATCGGCGACGGCGCCAATGATCTGCAGATGATGTCGGTGGCAGGTCTGTCGGTGGCATTCCGTGCGAAACCGGTGGTGCAGTCACAGGCAAGTGTGGCGCTGAATTTTTCGGGGCTGGATGGGGTGTTGAATCTGTTCAGGTAGTGTCAGAGACTGTCAGAGGCGTTAAAGACACTGGATCCCGGCCTACGCCGGGATGACTTATCTACGGTCACCACACTTAAAAACGTCATCCCGGCGCAGGCCGGGATCCAGCGACTTTCGTATTCAAGCCAAAGCACACACCGATCCAAGAGCCGAATACATCATGGATGAATCCCTACAAACCCATACCAACTTCGAAGGCCAGAAAGCCTGGCTCTGGTGGCTCTACATCTTGCACGGAGCTTCAATCGTATTTTCACTGGGCGCGCTGTCGTTCATTCCATTGATCATCAACTACCTCAAGCGCGACGAGACTAACGGTAGCTTCCTGCGTACGCATCACAGCTGGCAGATTCGTTCTTTCTGGTGGTATCTGTTTTGGGTAGTCTTGGGCTGGTCGATGATGCTGACCATTATCGGTATCCCACTCGCGCTGGCCTTGTTCTTCGGTGCGTGGCTCTGGAAGGTTTACCGACTGATCAAGGGCTTCCTCGATCTAGGCAATCACAAGGCGATGCCTATGCCAGCTGGCTCAGTGCCTGCTGAAGGTCCGCAATAAGATCGTTGGTATCTTCCAGACCAATATTCAGGCGTACCAACTGCCCCACCTTGTTCCATCCGCTACGCATCTGAGCAATGCGATACGGTACCGCCAGGCTGTTTGCGCCACCCCAGCTGTAGCCGATCTTGAAGAGTTTCAGACTATCGACGAAGCGATCGGTTTGCGCCTCTGTGTACGCCGGGTCAAACAATACGGAAAACAATCCACCCGCTCCCGTGAAGTCACGCTTCCAGACATGATGCCCGGAGCAGTCTTCAAACGCCGGATGCAGGACCGATGAGATCTCCGGTCTTGCCTTGAGCCAGGCGGCGATCTTTCTGGCCGACGCATCATGCGCATCGAAACGCAGCTTCATCGTCGGCAGCCCGCGTAGTACGAGATAGGTATCATCGGCAGACACACCCATGCCGAGTCGCATGTGCGCCATCTCGAGCTTGCGTAGCAACGTCTTGTCGCGTGTGATAACAGCGCCCATTAACACGTCGGAACCACCGGAGTGATACTTGGTCAGCGCCTGCATCACAATATCGACACCATGGTCGAAGGCACGAAAGGCCAGTCCTGCCGCCCAGGTATTGTCGAGCGCTACCGGCACACCCCTCGCCTTCGCTGCGCGGCAGATTGCCGGTACATCTGGCACCTCCATCGACACAGACCCTGGTGCCTCGACCCAGATCAGTCTGGTGTTTGGCTGTATCAGGTCAGCGATACCATCACCTATCAGTGGGTCGTAGAAACGCGCAGTGATCCCGAAATCCTTTTGCAACCAGTGCGCCAGTTCGCGGTTGGGGTTGTACACATTGTCGGGTATGAGTAGATCATCGCCGGTCTTGAGCAGCGCGAGATCGACCATCGCAATCGCTGCTAGACCACTCGGTGCGAGCAGACAGTCGCTACCACCTTCAATCTCGGCCAGTCGTGCTTCGAGCGTGAACGTCGTTGGTGTGCCATGCAGACCGTAGGTGTAGGAGTTCTTGTCCTGCCAGTTGCGAGCACGCAGCGCAGCGACATTTTTAAACAGCACTGTCGACGCATGATGAATCGCTGCAGGAAAGGCCGCAAAACCTTCGGGCGGACGATAGTCCGTCGTGGTCAGTAGCGTCTGTAGTGATTTCTTCTCGTCGGCCATGATGGTCTGCCTCAGTCGACCGATCCCCACAGATCGTGCGCGTCGGCGGCGGTGATCTTCACATCGACGAAACTACCTACCTTCAGATCGCGACCCGGCTCGTACGGCAGCTTGATGTAAACCACGCCATCAATCTCTGGCGCGTCGGCAGAAGAGCGACCGGTCGCGCCGTTGCGATCGACTGCATCGATCAGTACACGCAGCGTCTTACCTATCTTTGCCTGCAAGCGCTCGCGTGAAATATCTTCTTGCAACTGCATCACGCGCGCACGGCGTTCTTCGCGCACCTCGTCAGGTACAGGATCAGCGATAGCATTCGCTGCCGCGCCGTCAACGGGTGAGTAGGCAAAGCAACCCAAACGATCAATGCGTGCTTCTTTCAGAAAATCCAGCAGATAGTTAAATTCTTCTTCAGTCTCGCCGGGGAAGCCAGCGATAAACGTGGAACGTATCGTGATATCTGGACAGGCCTCGCGCCAGGCGCGGATGCGCTCGAGGTTGGACTCGGCATTGGCCGGGCGCTTCATC
>CAZXRS010000205.1:0-1220 GCA_964642635.1 uncultured Bifidobacterium sp.
ACATGATTTCCATCAGGTGGTCATTGGTCGGCGCGCAGGTGGACTGCAGCACGAACACGTCCTTGCCGCGAACGTTTTCGTTGATCTCGACCATGATCTCGCCATCCGAGAATCGGGTGACGACGGCCTTGCCGAGCGGGATGCCCAGTTCCTGCGCGACGCCGGCGGCGAGTTCCGGGGTGGCTGTCCCGGTAAACACCATCAGGTTCTCGTTGGCCATGGTTGCTGAATCACCTAAAAGTTGGAAAAGCCGCCAAGACCGGGCGGCTTGCCCAGTATTGGCGGCTTTACATGTTCATTGGGCTAACTATCTTGCCGCGACCACTATTCCCGCGGCCCTGATTCAATGGCAGGGGAACAAGGATTCGAACCTTGGAATGCCGGAATCAAAATCCGGTGCCTTAACCAACTTGGCGATTCCCCTACACAACCGGTTGTCCAGCCAACTTGCCAGACGAATTCTGTTTACGACTGCAGTAAGTGAGCCAGCGGGTGGGCATCGAGCGTCCTGGTCTTCCATGCGCGCCATTCGGAGGGCACACGCCGGAGTACCGCATCCGCATGAGATTCCGATGCAAAAGCGGCAAATACACAGGCGCCTGAGCCGGTCATCCGCGATTCGCCAAAGTCCGACAGCCACTTGAGGGCGTCTGCGACCGGCGGAAAGGCGCGGGCGGCTACTGCTTGCAGATCGTTTTTTCCGAACCCGGGGAGGCGCTCAGAAAAGTCCGCTATTGTGACGACTTTGGTGTCACGTGTCAATTCAGGGTCCCTGAAAATCAGGGGCGTAGGCACGGCCACACCAGGGTGAATCAGTACGAACCAGGCCTCTGGCGTATGCACCGCAGACAGCTGCTCACCGATGCCCTCGACGAAGGCATTACCCCCCAGCAGAAAGAACGGTACGTCGGCACCGAGCTCAAGGCCCAGCCGCATCAGCTCAGCGCGCGTAAAGCGCGTACCCCACAGGTGGTTCAACACGATCAGCGTGGTCGCCGCATCGGATGAACCACCGCCGATCCCACCACCCATAGGCAGGTGTTTGTCGATCGCCATGTCGACCCCGGTCGTCGCCAGTCCGCGCGCCTGCGCGGCCGACTGCAGCAGTCGCGCTGCGCGTACCGCGAGGTCTGTTTCGGCAGGTACACCGTCGACATCGGTCACGCGCACGATAGCTTGGTCGTCGCGCAGGGTGAAGTGCAGCTCATCCCGCAGAGCGA
>CAZXRS010000205.1:1230-4063 GCA_964642635.1 uncultured Bifidobacterium sp.
CAGCGTGTCTGCCAGGCTGATCAGCTGGAACACGGACTGCAGCAAGTGGTAGCCGTCATCGCGACGCCCAGTCACATGCAAAAACAGATTCAACTTGGCCGGCGCGGCGCAGTGATTCAGCGAACGCATCCCGCTCATTGCGAGACCTCATTCGATGGGTCGATGACTATGCGCATGCTGAGCGGTGAGCGGGTGTCCTGCCCCGGCCCGTTGCGCATGAGATCGATGCGCCTCGGCGTCGCTGCACCACCGCCGTCCTGCCAGCTGACGTAACGCAACTGCCATCCGTCTGCACGCACGCTCTCCGCGTCGTTCGATGGCACGGCATGCAGGTGGTTGCCTGCGTCGCGGACAAAGCCCTGCAGCCAGAATCGCAAGCCTTCAACGGGTAGCGGCCAGCCCAATACGTCTTCGGTCAGTGCATCGACGTTGCTTGCTTGACGAATCTCGCCGCCAGATCGCTGAAGCGACGCATGTCCCGGTGTGATCGTGATGCGGGCAATGGTCTGACCTAGCGGCGACGAGAGTTCGATCTCGGTGTGGTCAAGGCGTTGCGCCCATCGGAACTTGCCCTGCAGCGACTGCGGTTTGTCGTGCTGGCGATAGCTGACGGACAGCCTGCCCGACAGGATCAGGCTGTCACGGTAGACACGGGTGGCAGTGGGGAGTGGTGCGTTCGTTGCGCAGCCGGCAAGGACCAGCAGCGACAGCAGGACCAATCGGCGATGCATTCGATTAGAGCTTCACCTGCAAGCGCTGCAGCGTGCCCTTGAGCGTTTCATTCTTCGGGTCAGCCGTGTTCGCGTTGCGCCACAGTTTTTTCGCTTCGTCTTCGCGGCCAAGCTTCCACAGTACTTCGCCAAGGTGAGCAGCAATTTCTGGATCAGCCTTGATCTCGTAAGCACGCTTGAGCGTCGTGGCGGCTTCCTCGTAGCGTCCGAGGCGGAATTCTGCCCAGCCCAGACTGTCGAGAATGTAAGGATCCTGTGGCGCTAGCTGGCTGGCCTTTTTGATCAGGTCGTAGGCTTCCTGCAGCCTCACGTTACGGTCAGCGAGCGAGTAGCCGAGCGCGTTGTAGGCATGCTGATTGTCGGGAGCGAGTTTGATGATGTGTCGCAGTTCGCGTTCCATCAGATCGAACTGGTTCGCTTTCTCGGCCAGCATGGCGTGCTCGTACAGCAAGTCGAGATTGTTTTTGTGAGTATTGAGCGCATCACCCACCAGCTTCAGCGCTTCGTCGATGCGCCCGGCGTCGCGCAGCAGCTGTGCCTCGCCGATGATGAGTTTGATGCGATCGTCTTCTGCCTCTACATCAGCCGAGTGTATGACTGCGCGAGCGTTTTCCACATCGCCTGATCGAGCGACCAGCTGCGCGCGCTTGAGGGTGGCGACAACGTAGCCGGATGCATTCGATGGATCGATCTTCTCCAGCCATTCAAGCGCGCCACGGATGTCATTCCGCTCTTGTGCGATCTGCGCCAGTATCATCAGCGCTTGCGATGAATCACGTTCGCGATCCGGCTCGCCACCCAGGGTACGGACATACGTCGACAAATATTTTTCTGCGTCTTTCAGCTCGCCGGCCTGAGCTGCGAGCAGACCGAGTGCGTACAGGGTGGTCTGGTCCTCCGGGTATTGCTTCAGTATCTGTGCGAATTCAGCCTTTGCATCGGGCAGCTTGTTCTGCTCGATCAACATACGCGCATACGTAAGGCGAACTTCGCGCGACTTCGGATTCTTTTTCAGGAATTCGGCGAGCGACTTGGTGGCCTCTGCCTTGTTCTCGGTGATTTGCGCCAGTAGCAGCGCAGCCAATTCCGACGTCGGATGTTTTTCCAGTGCCGAGCGCGCCTCACGCAATGCGGTGGAGCGGTCGCCCGCGACCATCGCGGACTGAACTAAGGCGATTTGCACGTCCAGCGAGTCGCGATACGGCTCCAGCAGTTCGCGCAGCATGTTTTGTCGACGATTGCGATCGTTAACACGCGCCAGCTGGCGCTGCACCGTCGCGACCGCCGCGGGCAGCTTCGCCGACCCGCTGCTCGCGAGTAGCTGCGCCAGAGCAGCCTTGGCTTCATCGAGCTGGTTATTGGCGATCAGCAGCCCGATGAGTGCTTGCGAGGCTTCTTCCGACTGAGGCGCCAGTTCACGCCATAGCCGAACAGCCTTCAGCGCCTCGCCTGGTAGCGAGCCGGTTGCGGCGAACTCCAGCGCGCGGCGCGCCAGACGGGAGTCGCCCGTGCTGCGTGCCAATGCAATCATGGTCGAGTACGCTGCGAAGCTCTCTCCACGCTGGAATGACATTTCTGCCAACAGGTATTTGTAGATCACCTGCTCGGACAGCGCGACATTCGGCGCTACCTCCTGCGGCGCGACTGCGGTCGCTGCCGTGCTTGAACTGGTCTGAGCGAAGGCCGTCGGCGAAAGCAGTACGGACAGGGTTAGAATGGTCGAAAATTTTTTCAAGAGAAATTCCGTTCAGTGCTCAACGCACAATGCGTTGGGAAGCTATCGAATAACGATTTTACGCCGAAAGCCCGTCCTGTCAGGGCGCCACGTGTTGAGCGGACCGATCCAACCATCCCACCATGCCGGAACTGCCCGAAGTCGAAGTCACCCGCCGGGGTATTGCGCCGCATGTGGAAGGCCGCACGGTGTCCGGCGTGGTGACGCGCCGCAGCGGACTGCGATGGCCTTTTCCGAAAGATCTCACGACCTTACTCGCCGGGCAGGTCATCCGCTCGACCGCGCGTCGGGGTAAGTACCTGCTACTGAATTTCGATCACGGCACGCTGATCATCCACCTCGGCATGTCGGGACACCTGCGCATCCT
>CAZXRS010000206.1:0-4027 GCA_964642635.1 uncultured Bifidobacterium sp.
GTGCCGGGCGTGTTTGCGGCAGGTGATGTGACGACTGTGCCGTACAAGCAGATCATCATCGCCATGGGTGAAGGCTCAAAAGCAGCATTGAGCGCGTTTGATCACCTGATCCGCACCTCAGCGCCGTTGGAGCAGGAGCATAAGCTAGCGGCGTGATGCACGTTTCAATCGAGCTATAAAAAACGCCGGCTGAAAAGCCGGCGTTTTGCTTTGGGTATTCAAAAATCAAACGCCCGCCACTTCTTTCTTGAACTTCAGGCGCCACGCATGCAGCAGCGGCTCGGTGTAACCCGCCGGTTGCTCGAGGCCTTTGAACACCAGATCGCTCGCCGCGCGGAACGCATACGACGCAGCGAAATTCGGTGTCATCGGGCGATAGAGTGGGTCGCCAGCGTTTTGCTGGTCGACCACCTTTGCCATGCGCTCCAGCGTCTCCTTCACCTGTGCCTCGGTCACGATGCCGTGCAGCAGCCAGTTCGCGATGTGCTGGCTGGAGATACGCAGGGTCGCGCGATCTTCCATCAGGCCCACGTTATGAATGTCTGGCACTTTCGAGCAGCCCACGCCTTGATCAACCCAGCGAACTACATAGCCAAGGATGCCCTGTGCATTGTTGTCGAGTTCCTGCTGAATATCCGTCGCGGACCAGTTTGGCTTCGCGGCGATAGGTGCCATCAGCAGTTCATCGCGCAACTTCACTAGCTCGGAAGCGGCATCGACTTTCTCCAGCTGCTGCTGAAGTTCAAACACATTGACCTGGTGGTAGTGCAAGGCATGCAGCGTTGCTGCCGTCGGTGACGGTACCCATGCAGTATTCGCACCCGCCTTGGGATGGCCAATCTTTTGCTCGATCATTGCGGCCATCAAGTCCGGCATGGCCCACATGCCCTTGCCGATTTGGCCGCGACCCCGCATACCCGACGACAAGCCGGTCAGCACGTTGCTGCGCTCATAGGCGGACAGCCAGGTCGACGTTTTCATATCGCCCTTGCGCATCATTGCGCCACCCGTCATCGACGAATGCATTTCGTCGCCGGTACGATCAAGGAAGCCAGTGTTAATGAAGGCAACCCGTGCGGCGGCTTCTTTCAGGCAGGCTTTCAGATTTGTCGAGGTGCGACGCTCTTCATCCATGATGCCGAGTTTGACGGTGTTTTCTTGCAGCCCGAGTAGTGACTCAACACGTCCGAACAACTCACCTGCAAATGCGACCTCCTTCGGACCGTGCATCTTTGGCTTCACGATGTAGACCGAACCCGTACGCGTATTGCCGATTGCTTGGGATGCAGGGCGCTTCAAGTCATGTAGCGCAATCGTGGTCGTGACGACAGCGTCGAGAATACCTTCGGGGATTTCTTTGCCATTCTCCTGCAAGATCGCCGGGTTGGTCATCAGGTGGCCGACGTTACGCAGGAATAGCAGCGATCGTCCGTGCAGCTTGACTATCTGGCCATTCGCGCCGGTGTACTCGCGATCTGCGTTCAGCGTACGGTTGATGGTTTTGCCGCCCTTGCTGACGCTTTCTACCAGCGTACCTTTGAGTATGCCGAGCCAGTTTTCATAGGCGACCACTTTGTCAGCGCCATCAACAACGGCCACCGAATCCTCGAGATCAAGAATGGTCGACAGCGCCGACTCGATCACTACATCTGATATACCCGCTGCGTCATTCTTGCCGTTCGTGGTGCTGCGATCGATGCGGATATCAATATGCAGGCCATGATTCTTCAGCAGGACAGACGACGGTGAAGCTGCGTCGCCTTGATAGCCTACGAACTTGGCCGCATCCTTCAACGATGTCGAGCTACCGTCTTTTAGCGTCACCTGCAGTTTGCCGCCATCAACTTTGTACGCGGTCGCATTCGCGTGAGAACCCTGCGCCAGCGGGGCGGACTGGTCAAGAAAATTGCGCGCGAAGGCAATCACTTTTGCGCCACGCACCGGGTTGTAAGCACCGGCTCGCGTTGCGCCATCGGCTTCGGAGATGGCGTCTGTGCCGTACAGCGCGTCATACAGGGAGCCCCAACGTGCATTAGCCGCATTCAGTGCATAGCGCGCGTTCAGGATGGGCACTACCAGCTGCGGGCCAGCGGTTGTCGCCAATTCCGCGTCGACATTTTCGGTCGTCACCTTCACATCAGTCGGCACTGGCTGCAGGTAGCCGATTGATTCGAGAAACTGGCGATACGCTGCAACGTCTGCAATCGGGCCCGGATGCGCACGATGCCATTGGTCGAGCTCGGTTTGCAAGCGATCACGCTCGGCGAGCAGGGCGGCATTCTTCGGCGACAAATCATTGACGATCTGAGCGAAACCCTTCCACCAGCTGTCGCTGTTGATACCGGTGCCCGGCAGGACTTTGTCTTCGATGAAACGGTGCAGGACGGTATCGACCTGTAGTCCGTGACAATTCGTGCGTGCTGTCATGATGTTTCCTAGAGAGTGTTGAGCTGATTGGATATGTGGACGTGCCGAAAATTTTTGATGCTATCGGCTTTGTTGTATGAATCGGTGCAAATCATCGAGTGAGCGACCTTCGCCGTTTGGCGTAACGCCCAGTTCTTCCATAGTCGCGTTGGCGCGATTGACCCAGAAAGTACGGTAGCCAAACCATGCCGCGCCACAGATATCCCAGGCATTACTGGAGACGAACAAGGAATCTTTGGCTGCAATGCCTAGCATGTCGGGGCCCAGTTGATAGGCCTCGGGAGAGGTCTTGAATTTTTTTACGCTATCGACTGACATCACCTGCGTGAACAGGTCCGTCATGCCTCCAGCGCGCACGACCGACTCCAGCATGTCTGGATTGCCATTCGACAGGATCGCGAGCTTCAAGCCATCCGCCTTCAATGCGTGCAATACACGCAGATTTTCTGGAAATGCTTGGAGCTTCGCGTACTGCCCCATGAGTTGGGTCTGCGCATCCAGCGTCAGATCCAGGCCGAGCTTGCGGCAGCTGAATACGAGGGCATCCTGCGTAAGTTCCCAAAAGGGCTTGTAGGTATTAGACAGCGTGCGCAGACGCGTGTACTCGATCTGCTTGTCGCGCCAGAGCTCGGCCAACGGCGCGCCTTTACCCGGAAACAGGCGCTCCGCGAGCGCGCTGATCGAGTAGACGTCGAACAGCGTGCCATAGGCATCGAAGATAATGGCTTGGAAAGACATGGTCGGTCGCTAGAGTGACCGCCGAAGTATATTCAGCCAGAAAAGTAAAAAACCGGCTGATTTGTTGAATCACTTTTGCAATAAAGTCAAAAGTGGGCGGCGAAGATGCCCCTGCAAACCGACCTAGCGTTTTAGAGAAAGACGAAAGCGGCGACCGCGACCACCAGCAGGATCAGCTTGGTGAGCTTGTAAGCCACGGGGCTCCAGCCCTTGAAGCGCTTGCGTTGCTGGTCGAGGCGATAGTGCAAGTCGGTCAGGCGGTTAATGGCGCCTAGCTTGTCACCGGTGTCATTCGGCGAGCTGGCGGCCGACATTACATGGCGACTAAACCAGCGATTGATGGCCGAGGCCAGCCGGAATCGCAGCGGACGCTCGATATCGCAAAACAGGATGATGCGGTTGCGATCAGTGCGATTGTGCGCTTCGTGGATGTAGGTCTCATCGAAAATCACGCCCTGTCCGTCGCGCCAGCTGTGCCGCTGGCCGTCGACATCGATATAACAAGCGTCATCGTTCGGCGTGGACAAACCCAGGTGATAGCGTATCGATCCGGCATAGGGATCACGGTGCGCATTCAGTTGGCCACCCGCCGGTAGCTCGGCAAACATGGCGGCCTTCACCGTCGGTATGCCTCGCAAAATCGCGACCGACCGCGGGCACAGCGCCTCAGCCGAGGGATGCTGCGCGTCGTACCACTTCAGATAGAAACGCTTCCAGCCATACTTGAAGAAGGAATTGAATCCAATATCGGTGTGTCCCTGATCCGCCTTGATCTGCTGCATCTGTGACAGTGCCAATGCCTCATCGCGGAATACTTGCCAGTTGTCTTCGATCGTCTTCAGTTCAGGAAACGTCGAGACCG
>CAZXRS010000207.1:0-3979 GCA_964642635.1 uncultured Bifidobacterium sp.
GACCACACCGGTGGTACTACCCTATCTGTCCGAGGATAACCAGCATTTGCTGCGCACGGAGATGCATTTTCAGGATGCGTTCGCGGCATCAACGCTTTACCATGCGCTGCCGAATGGCCCGGTCCATGCGGATCTGTTCCGCAATAACGTGATGTTCGACGGCGACAAATTGTCCGGCTTTTTTGATTTCTACTTCGCAGGCTGCGACACCTGGCTGTTTGATGTTGCCGTCACGGTCAATGACTGGTGCATCGACCTCGACACCGGCGAAACCGATCCGGCTCGTGTGCGCGCGCTGCTGGATGCCTACCGATCAATACGCGCTTTCACGCCCGAAGAACACAACGCATGGCCGGCGATGCTGCGCGCCGGCGCCCTGCGCTTCTGGTTGTCGCGGCTGTATGACTATTACCTACCGCGCGAAGCCGAGATGCTGACGCCACATGATCCGGCGCATTTCGAGCGCATTCTTCGGCACCGTATCGCACACGCCGTCGAGGCGCTGGCCTGATGCAGCCCATCACGACCAGCGCCGGCATCGACTGGATACGACAAGGCTTCGCATTGTTTCGCAAACAGCCGGCCGAGCTGTCCATGCTGTTTCTGTTGTACATGCTGCTGATGTTCTCGCTGTCGCTGATACCACTGGTCGGACAACTGCTGCCGCTGCTGTTGGTCCCCGTATTCACGATGGCCTTCATGCAAGCCTGCGTAGATATCGAAGCTGATCGTAAGGTGAAACCAGGCTTGTTGCTAACCGCATTCCGCTCGCCTGCCCTCGGCAGCTTGCTGAGGCTGGGCGCGCTCTACCTGATCGCGGCGATAGTGTCGGCGGCTGCGTCATCGCTCATCGATGGTGGCACGTTCTGGAAGCTGCTGTCTGGTGAAATCCGGCCGGATCAGGAAGACATCGCGGTCAATGACTTGCCGCTGGCGATGCTGTTCTCGGCCGTCATTTACGTGCCGTTTGCGATGGGCTTCTGGCATGCGGCGCCGCTGGTGATGTGGCAGCGCATGAGTCTGTTCAAGGCGATTTTTTATAGCTTCTTCGCAGTGCGCCGCTGCGGCAAGGCCTTTCTTGCCTATTCCCTCGGCTGGATCGTGGCCGGCATCGCCGTGCCCGCGATCATCAGCGCCTTCCTTGCCTTACTGCTCGGCAAGAATCTCGTCACGGTGATGCTGTTAATGCCGCTGTCGGTGATCCTAACTCTCGTGATGTATTGCTCGTTTTATCCCACCTATACCGCCGTGTTTGAGCGGCCGGAACAAAGTTCGATTAACGCCCACTGACCAATAGGTTTGGTCGCCCGATCTTTGGGCGACTAGTTTGTGGTTTTTACGAGACTTTGGGGGTAACCATGAAAGCTACATCAGGTTCGAATAACACTCTTTACGAGTACCGGGGCCTTGAGCCTTCAAAAACCGAAAAAGATACCGACATTTTTATGCAGAAAAAAAGCTCCATTAATGGCAAAAAAATGACCGTTTTTGAACGAGTCCCCAACGGAAATTTACTAGATAAAATTGGAAATTATCTGAAGGGTTTTCGTCGAGCAAGTCCTGACAAAATCCAAGCATTTTTCGAAAGTCGCGGCTTGAGTAGTAGATCCGCGCACAAAGTAGCGAAAAATATCCTGGACAATCATCGCTCAGCACGTGCATTAGAAGTACAAGCTTTTCTTAAAAACGTAAGTATTTAAGTTTATCTCCCAGACTAATCAGGGGTTCAGTAAGTTTAGGCAGATGCACAAAAGGCTAAGATTTAGTTACCAGATGAAGGGGCTACTCAATCAACACGCTCCAGCTTCGCAATCCCCAAATCCAGCAACTTCATCGCATTCCGTCCGAAGTTAATGTGCGCACGCGCCTGCGTGCCACTACCTTCGACGTTCACGATGACACCATCACCAAACTTCGCGTGGTGCACGTTCTCTCCAACACGCCAACCCACATCGCGATTCATCTTGCTCGCGATCTGGTTGCTACCGACTTTCGGCGACTCGATCCGGCCTGTATTAGGCTACGGCTTTCCGATCCAGCTTCCTGACACCTTCAGCGACGCTCACAACAGGCTTTCTTCGAGCAATTCGTCTACGAAGCGCGACTTCATGTTGTAAAGCATCCGGGCGTGAAGCGTGCAGGTCGGCGAGAAACTAGTGTAAAGCCTCTACCTCGTGCGCATGAAGGCCACACTCCCTATGTTCAGCAGGCCGGAACAAAGTCAATTCTCACCGCACTGATTTGTATAAATTGGCTTTCGTTAGATTTAAATCTGCCATTTCGTCTGCTTTTCACAACAACTAACTCGCGTAGTCGAATGCCGAATGCCGAATGCGGCCGTTTGCCTCGTCCGACAAACAGAATGAGCTGAATCATCTATGCAAGTACCGACATCCTCCGTCCCTCAAACCGATCGCGCGCTATTGGGGTATATCGACCCGTTTGGTTCCGGGACACTGGAAACCCGGCTGATGTATCCAAGAACCTCCCCTCAGGCAACCGGGGAAAAAATCAAATTATTTTTCTTAAAACCCTTGATGAAACTGGCAGCAAGAAATCAGGTGGCAGCTTTCCTGTCGAGTCGACAAATACAGAATCTCTATACCGCAAAAAATCTACTTAGGAATATTAGTAAAAATCCTTTCCGTAGCGTGTCGGAAAAGGAGCTTTCGGCTGTACTCGCCGAAGCAGCACTGACGAAGATTAGTGTCAGTGGAAATTTCAGCACTCTCATTGAGTCCCATTTCAAAGACCCCGACAATCTCGAGCATGCATTATGCAAACTACTCGGCCCATTATATAAAACCCACCAGGCGGCAATGAATAGCTTCATCCAATTTGTACGGAATCCTTCGGCGCCACTTAGTCGACGCGATGGGCGTGAAGTCAGCAAGCTACTTGGTGAGTTGCATAAAATTAATCAGCCAGCAGCACTACAAAAAGTAGTTGATGGCTACCAAGAAGCGTATCAGCAGGCTTATCGCGAAGCGGCTAACAATAATGGCTTCCGTAACGAAAGCAATAGGAATCAAGTGAATATCGCATGTGATGAGTTGTACGATCACTTGCCATCGGAAGCCAAGGAATGCATCAATGCTTTTGAGCAATTCTGCTCCAGACCAATCATCTCTGAATCGAACCGAGATTTATTGCATCAGTTTCTTAAAGTCTTCTCGCAAGAATTTTCAGGACTGAGCCGAGAAACCATCACCTTCCTACTACCACTGGTCATATCGCTAAGTGATGCACTTGACGGGGGCGCCTGGCCGAAAGAAATAAAGATTCCTGAGGAAATTCATCCGTATGAAAATAAAATGATGGGAAATCTTTTATTCATGATACGGAATGGCAGTAGTTATTCACCATCGGCGGCACGCGCATTGGTAGGGTATCTCGCAGTCAAGTCTAGAATCAAGGCATTGGAATCCGAGCTGTCGAGATCTGAAAAATTGCTAACCGGTGCCACACAACAGAAGTCATCACGATTCGAAAAACAAAAGATTTCAGCGCTGATGAAGCGAAGAATGCCGACTAAAAAGGCCCAAAAAACGGTGCTGGCTTACAAGGGAGTATGGACTTCCACTGCAGCGAGCGTAGAAGCTAAGTACGCAGAACTCACACGTCTGAAGAGCCTGATGATCAATAACGAATCCCGCGTGCAACTCACATATGTGGTTCTTGAGGCAGACCTGCTGTCGCAGAGCTTGCCATCGATTGGAAGAAAATCCAGGTCAATAGCAACACAGATCATCCAAGAATTAGGTAAAGACCTGGCCAGCTACAATTCTGCCGAGGTCGCACGACGGCAAAAGCCAGAAGCGGTCAACTTAGCCGCTCCAGCTTCGCAATCCCCAAATCCAGCAACTTCATCCCATTCCGTCCGAAGTTAATGTGTGCACGCGCCTGCGTGCCACTACCTTCGATGTTCACGATGACACCATCACCAAACTTCGCGTGGTGCACGTTCTCTCCAACACGC
>CAZXRS010000208.1:0-3950 GCA_964642635.1 uncultured Bifidobacterium sp.
GGTCTGCTCCGCTGCTCAATAGCAGAGTTGCTACCTCTTCAAAACCTGCGATTACGGCGTAATGCAGAGCGGTTTTTCCCGAACAGTCGAAAGCCTGGACGTCGATTTTCGCCACGTTAATGAGTTCTCTGGCAGTATCGATATCGCCCTCTTGGCAAGCCTCCATCAGCAAATTCATGTTTGACGGGTGTGGCGGTTGTGGAATCAACGCGCCGCGCGCCATCAAGGGAGAAATGGCGCGATAGTTTTTTGCACGAACTGCGATGACGATCGCGCCACCCTCGTACCAGTAGGGGGGATTGAGTGTCGCACCGCAGGATATAACCTCATCAAGCATGCGAGGTAGATCGTGCTTATTGGCATATTGAATAATGTTTCGAAGTCGGATATCCAGAGCATTGACTGTTGCTGGCACAGGGTTTTGACGATAATGAGTAGCTCCGCTACTCGTGCTATAAAAACCATGATACATACGATGTCCTTGAGGTTAGAAAAAATCCTCTGCTCAGTAGCGGACAGTTCTGCGGGGTTCCGATCTTGGATCTCGGATGCTATTCCGATTGAATTTCCTCAAGTTGCTCCTGTATGTGGAGCCACTCAGACTCGATTTTTTCGAGCGTTAGCTTGCACTGGTATTGCTTTTCAAGTAGCTGCTTCAACTCTTCTTTGCGGCTGGGTTCATACAATGAACCGTCGGCCATCATTGTTTCGATCAAAAGCTTTTCTTGCTGAAGATCGCCCATTTTCGACTCAATAGTTTGCAAACGCTTTTCGAGCGGCTTGCGCAATGCAGAGATGCGTTGACGCTCCTGCGCTTCGAACCGTTTTTGCTCCTTGCGATCAACGGCAATCTCTGTACTAGATGTCTGTTCGCTGACGATCTTTGCTGTCTCTGACTTAGTTTTAAACAACCAGTCACGGTAGTCATCGAGATCGCCGTCGAAAGGAGACAAGTGCCCGTCGGCGACGATCAGAAATTCATCAGTGGTGGCGCGTAGCAGATGGCGGTCGTGCGACACCAGAAGTAGGGTGCCGTCGAATTGTGCCAGCGCTTCGGTCAGTGCCTCGCGCGTTTCAAGATCCAGATGGTTCGTCGGTTCATCGAGCAGTAGCAGATTGGGACGCTGCCAGACAATGAGCGCGAGCGCGAGTCTTGCCTTTTCGCCGCCGGAGAAAGGAGCGATGGCGCTCTTCACCATGTCGCCGGGGAAGTTGAAGTTGCCGAGGAAATCCCTTAATTCCTGTTCACGTACATCGGGTGCGATCCGACTTAGGTGCATGAGCGGTGAATCGTCGGGGCGCAACATCTCCAGCTGGTGCTGGGCGAAATAGCCGACCACCAGTCCCTTACCCAGGCGACTAATGCCATGAAGTGGTGGAATGTCACCGGCGATAGTCTTGATCAATGTTGATTTACCAGCGCCGTTCACGCCAAGCAGTCCGATCCGTTGGCCGGACTGGAGTGCGAAGTTGATGTTGCGGACAATGATGTTTTCTTCGTCTGCATCGTTACGATAGCCGGCATCAACCTTGTCCAGCACTAGTAGCGGGTTGGGCGCGCGCTCAGGCTCACGGAATTCGAAAGAAAACTCTGCGGCTGCTCTTAAGGGTGCCAACTCTTCCATTCGAGCGAGTGCCTTGATACGACTTTGCGCCTGCTTGGCCTTGGTCGCTTTCGCCTTGAACCGGTCGATGAAGGATTGCAGGTGCGCACGCTTGCGTTGCTGTTTGTCCAGCATGGCTTGTGCGAGCTCCAGATGCGCGGCGCGCTGCCGCTCAAAGGCGCTGTAATTACCCGAATAGCGTTTCAGCTTGCGATCGTCGATATGCGCGATGACATTGGTAACGCCATCAAGAAAATCGCGATCGTGCGAGATCACGATCATCGTACCGGCATAGCGCTTCAACCAGTCCTCTAGCCACAGGATGGCATCGAGATCAAGGTGGTTGGTTGGTTCGTCAAGCAGTAAGAGCTCGGATGGACACATCAGTGCCTGCGCCAGATTGAGTCTCATACGCCAGCCGCCAGAGAAACTGGATACAGGGCGTGTCATTTGCGCTTCGGAGAAGCCTAGGCCAGCCAGCAGCTGTTCGGCCCGTGATTGCGCGGTGTAGGCATCAGCATCAGCCAGCTTCGCATGTAGTTCGCCGATGCGGTGACCATCGGCCTGCGATCCTTGCGCTTCGAGCTTGGAGAGTTCGTCTTCGTAGGTGCGTAAAAGGGTATCGCCATCGATGACATATGCCACGGCAGCGCGTTCGAGTGCTGGTGTCTCTTGCGCGACATGCGCAATGCGCCACTGCTTGGGGAAATCAATGCTCCCGCTGTCTGGATGTAACTCATCACGCAGCATCGCGAACAGCGTTGACTTCCCAGTCCCGTTTGCGCCGATCAGACCCACTTTTTCGCCGGGGTTGATGGTCAGGTCGGCCTGCTCGAACAGCGGCTTGGTGCCGCGCATGAGCGTGAGTTGTTGGAGGCGGATCATTCAGGCTTTTGAGATAGGCGGTGATGGATCCCAGCTTGCGCTGGGATGACCGGGTAAAGACTTATGGCCATCGAATTGTCGTCCCAGCGCAAGCTGGGACCCATGTTCACAATGCAATTACAGTTGATCAGCAGTCAGAAGAAACACCGCCTCATCGCCTGCACTGGTCGACAGCCAGGTGAGTTCAAAGTCTGCAAATGCAGCCTCCGCAAAGGCGAACTCGTTGCCGATCTCGACAACCAGCACACCGTGCGGCGTTAATCTCTCCTTCGCTCCGGCGACGATACGCCGCACCAAATCCATACCGTCATCGCCACCAGCTAATGCCATCTGAGGCTCGGCACGGTACTCGGCAGGTAGCTGTGCCATTGATGCACTGTTCACATACGGCGGGTTGGTGACGATCAGGTCGTATTTATTCTGCGTCAGCTTGTTGTACAGGTCCGAGTGATGCAGCGTGATCCGGTCCTGCAGTTCGTAATCGGCGACGTTTTTCTTCGCGACCTCGAGCGCATCCGTCGACAGATCGACCGCATCGACCTGCGCATTCGGGAAGGCATCCGCCAGCATGATTGCGAGGCAGCCGGAACCCGTGCAGAGCTCGAGAACGTTCGTCACCGCTTCCGGATCCTCGACCCAAGGCTGGAATTGCTCAGGAATCAGCTCGGCGATAAATGAGCGCGGCACGATCACGCGTTCATCGACATAGAAGCGGTAATGTCCGAGTAGCGCTTCATTCGTCAGGTAAGCGACTGGTACGCGGTCCTTTGCGCGACGCTCGATCAGACCAAGAAGGGCGGTGATTTCCTGCTCGGTCAGTCGCGCATCGAGGAAGGGATCAAGCTGGTCCAGCGGCAGCCGTAGCGTGTGCAGCAGCAGGTAGGCAGCTTCGTCAAAGGCATTGTCGCTGCCATGGCCGAAGAAAAGCTTTTCGGTGTTAAAGCGGGTAACAGCGTGGCGCAGTAAGTCGCGCAGGGTCTGGAAGGGGACGGACATTGCGGCTGCCCCCGGAGGGGCATGAAGGTTCAAAGCCGCAAGGATACCGGATTAGCGTCTCGTGCCACTAATCCGGCTGGTTTGATTGGGCTACGCTCCGTGGATGATTACCCCCTTGGGGACCCAGTGGGGCTCTGATTGCTATCCATGTTGCACAACGCCTGTTCCACCCGTTCCGGGTTAATACTTTTCAGCAGCTTGAGAAAGTGGGCTTTCGACGTATCGTTGGCGATTGAATACACGATGGCATCAATCATCACGTTTTCTACTGGGTCATCTCGCGTTACATCGGAAAATTTAATCTTGTCAGGTATGGCGATTCGGAGTACTTGTGGCCATTCGAATTTTCTGCAGCAATGGATCAGCTCGACGATGTCTTCTTTGCTGCGAGATTCGATGAATTCCTGAATAGACTTCTGTACTTTCCCCACGATAAAGTCTCGCGGGTAATGCAGTAGCGATGCC